>NZ_QTLN01000021.1:0-85165 GCF_003602735.1 Bacteroides sp. AF39-16AC
ACGCTGATTGACGGTGTGAAGGGCAAGGGACAGTACGTGGGTACCTACCTGGCGTGGCGTGTAAACGACAACTGCTGGTGGGGTGAGGGGGAAATCAAGTTCTACATGGACGGTGACAGGGAATACCCGACTATCTGCGGGACCGGGACTGAGGACTACTTCTGCGGTTCGTACAATTTCGAGAACCAGAAGACGCGCCAGTACCAGGAGTTCACCACCCCTTATGCCGGCATGCACCAGGTAATCCGTCCCGACGGGCTGTACCGTGCGGTGACCGCTTTCGGGCTGTACCGCTGGCATATCCTTGACCCGGTACGCTTCGACAAGGACCTGAAGGTCACGATACAGGATTTGGGATGGCGTCATGACGGACGCTACAACAACCAGAAGTCGGATATCTCGTCGACCACTTTCTGGTACCAGGCTGAGCCGCATGCCAAATTCCCGGCCTTGCCGAGCAAGGACGGTTTGGAAATTCCAAGATGGTAAAATAAAAGTTTAATTAAAAAATATCTAATATGAAAAAGATCTTAGCTTTAGGGGCTATTACTTTATTCTCACTTAGCTCTTGCCAGAATCAAAAGGCAAATGCAATACAACAACAAAGTGAGTATATAAAAGAGTACAAAGGAGACTATTTGAATCGCATAGCATTTCCTATTGGTGGAATGGGTGCTGGTATGTTTTGTCTGGAAGGAACCGGAGCCATTTCAAATATGTCAGTCAGGCATCAACCCAACATTTTCAATGAACCTTGTATGTTTGCCGCCGTACATGTGAAAGGTTATGAAAACGGCTCAAAAGTTCTGGAAGGCCCTGTCCCTGATCGCAAGAAGTTTGGTGGTCCAGAATCAGCTTTGGGAGGCCCTCTCACTTCCTGGGGACTACCCCGATTTGAAAACGTAAGTTTCAGTTCACGCTTTCCTTTTGCAACCGTTCGTTTATCGGACAAGGATGTCCCTCTAGATGTAGAACTAAAAGGATGGAGTCCATTTATTCCGACTGACCAGGATAATTCCAGCTTACCCGTCGGAGCCCTTGAGTATACCTTTACCAATACATCAGATCGGGATATAGAAGCTATTTTCTCTTATAATACACGTAACTTTATGGCCATGAACGGTGCTCCACAGTCCATTCGGTCAATTAAGAACGGCTTTATTCTATCCCAAGCAGCTTCTGATAAAGATAAACACTTGAAAGGAGATTTTGCAATCTATACAGATATAGACAATACAAAAGTAAATCATTGTTGGTTTCGTGGTGGATGGTGGGACCCCCTGACCATGGCCTGGAATGCTATAGCAGATGGAAACATAGTAGAAAATGCGCCTATGCAAGGAGAGGCTCCCGGAGCATCTTTATATGTACCCTTTAAAGTAAAGGCAGGTGATACATATTCCATCCGCTTACATATGGCCTGGTATGTTCCCGATTCTGACATTCGCATTGGCGCTGATGCCGTTACCGAAAATGATAAATCATCAGAATGCCCTACTGTGACAAAAACAGAAACTCCTCAGAATTATCGTCCTTGGTATAGTACACGTTTTAGTAGTATTGATGAGATAGCAACATACTGGTCATCACAATATGACAATCTTAAGAATAAAACAGAATTATTCACCAACACATTCTATGATACAACTTTACCAGCAGAAATTATTGATGCCGTAAGCTCCAATCTCTCCATCCTGAAATCACCGACTGTCATGCGCCAACACGATGGCCGCCTATGGAATTATGAAGGATGTGGAGATACCTGGGGCTCCTGCCATGGTTCTTGTACACATGTATGGAACTATGCACAAGCCATTCCTCATCTTTTCCCTGCAATGGAAAGGACATTGCGTGAAAGTGAATTTTTCATAAGCCAAAATAAGGAAGGCCACCAAATGTTCAGGACAAATATTCCTATCCGTGCTGTAAAACATGACTTTCATGCAGCAGCAGACGGACAATTGGGTGGTATTATCAAAATCTATCGTGATTGGAGAATCAGCGGGAATACCGACTGGTTGAGAATGATGTATCCACATGTAAAACAAAGTCTCGATTATTGTATAAATACGTGGGACCCCCGTCGGGTAGGTGCTTTGGAAGAACCTCACCACAATACTTATGACATAGAGTTTTGGGGAGCAGACGGCATGTGCACCAGCTTTTATACCGGAGCTTTACATAGCTTTATTAAAATAGGAAAAGCTTTGAATGAAGACGTTTCCCAATATGAAGCTCTGCTGGCAAAAAGCAAAGACTATATGGAAAATAAACTATATGACGGTGAATACTTTATCCAAAATATCCAATGGCAAGGTCTGAAATCTCCCGACCCGATTGCCATAGCCGAAAAGAACTGGAACAGCGACTATTCAGAAGAGGCGCGTGCCATTCTCCTGAAAGAAGGTCCTAAATACCAATACGGAAAAGGATGTCTGTCCGACGGTATTATAGGCTGTTGGATGGCATTGGTTGCCGGTATGGACGAACCCATTGATAAGGCTAAGGTAAAAAGCCATTTGAACTCCATCTATAAATACAACCTACGCCGGGATTTAAGCGATCATGCCAATCCCCAGCGTCCCACTTACGGATTGGGCAAGGATGGCGGTGTATTATTGTGTACTTGGCCAAAAGGGGGTAAACTGAGCCTTCCGTTCGTTTACAGTGATGAAGTGTGGACCGGAATTGAATACCAAGTGGCCTCTCACCTGATATTTGAGGGTGAAGTCGAGAAAGGTCTTGACATCGTCCGCACAGTACGCAAACGCTACAATGGCAAAGCGCGGAATCCGTACAACGAATACGAATGTGGAGGCTGGTACGCACGCGCATTGTCAAGCTACAGCTTACTTCAGGCATTGACCGGCGTCCGTTATGACGCAGTTGACAAAACATTATATATAGATTCTAAGATCGGTGACAGTTTTAGAACATTCCTGTCCACAAATACAGGATTTGGTACAATTGAACTACAAAAAGGGAAGCCTGTCATCAGTGTTGTTTTTGGTAAGGTAGATGTTAGGTCTTGTGTCGTTTCTGGTAATCAGACAAGCTTTGAATATCAAAACTGATTAGAAATACTTAACATTAGGTAATTAAGGTAATGAAGATTGTTTTTCAGGTTATTTCTAAACAACTAAAAAAGATTTTATGAAACGAATTAAACTCTTGACACTATCGTGTCTAATGTCGCTTTCTCTACCCTCTTTTGCCCAATTTTCACCTGACCACAAGGTTTCGCTGGACAAAGGTGATATAAAATCATTCATAGGGGATAAGGAAAGTAAAGGTGAAAGAAAGGTATACAAAGGTGATGAACTCACCACCATCGGTATGCCGGTTGGTGGTATTTGTGCCGGGCAATTGTATGTCCGTGGAGATGGTACACTGGCCAATTGGTGGATTGCAAACAATGCCTATAATACTGGCTACGGCATTGACTGGTTGTTAAACTTCGACACTCCACTGGGTCCTTGGAAGGTTTGCTACCAGACCTTCGAGCCTATGAGCTATATTGACCAAGGATTCAAAATTACAGTAAACGATGGTAATAAAGCCATAACAAAAGAACTGAATAAAAAGGATTTTGATGATATCTCCTTTATAGGTGAATATCCTATCGCTTTTGTTGAATATGCCCAAAAGAAGCAGGAACTGCCTGTCAGAGTTTCTGCAGAATTCTATTCGCCATTCATTCCACTGGATGCCAAAAGTTCTGCCACTCCAGCCACAATAATGAAATATACCGTCAAGAATACGTCGGATAAAAAGGTTACCGCCGATCTGGAAGGATGGATGCAGAATCTGGTATGTATTGATTTGAAAGGGCGTGCAGATGGAATGTTGCAGAATAAGGTTATTGACAATAATGGCTGGAAATCTGTCTACATGGACATGAGAGTGGATAATCTTCCGGCCAAGATTGCCGGTAAAAACCGAAAATATGAAGTATTCGATAACTTTGAGTCCGGAAATTACAATCGCTGGAAGGTAGAAGGTACTGCTTTCGGCAGAAAGCCTGCCTCTGGCGAACAATGTAACCAAAATAATTTTGGCGGCAACTATGGAAGTTTCCTGGCAAACTCTTATACAGATTACGACAAACCTACCGGTAAACTGACTTCCAGAACATTTACAATCAAGAATAAGTATATTTCGTTCAATATTGCAGGCGGTGCCCATCCGGGAAAGACTTGTATAAACCTGGTCGTTGATGGAAAAGTAGTAATGTCTGCAACCGGTAATAATAACGAAGATTTCCTCCCACGCAACTGGGACGTATCCGAATACAAAGGAAAGAAAGCATACTTGGAAATTGTTGATGCTGTTGATGGGGACTGGGGACATATTAGCGTAGATAATATAGAATTCTCCAATTCTCCTGTAGATGCCCCTACCATCACGATAGACAAATCACACGCCTACTTCGGTAACTTAGCTCTATCTGTGTTTGATGGCAATGCAACCGGAACAGCAGATGACTCGGAAAATAATCTGGAATATGCAGAAGCAGAACTCGGTAAAAAATTGAATGGAGCATTGACTTCATCCATGACTCTACAACCGGGAGAATCCAAAGAAGTTATCTTCGTACTTTCTTGGTATTTCCCCAACCGTCCTCTGAGTTACAAAGGATCTGAGTGGAACAAGCCATTACCTCCCAATAGCCCAGCTATCGGTAATATGTACGCCAACTGGTATAACTCCTCTTTAGATGTAGCGAACCAACTACGTGAAAATTATGCAGAGTTGTCCAAAAAGACACATGATTTCCATGATACATATTACAATCAGACCACTTTACCATACTGGCTTGTGCAACGTATCATGATGCCTATTTCCACATTGGCAACGGAAACTTGCCAATGGTGGGCTACGGATAAGTTTTGGGCTTGGGAAGGCGTCGGTTCTTGTGAGGGAACTTGTACACATGTCTGGGGTTATGCACAAGCAATGGCAGCTTTATTCCCAGAGTTGGAACGCAATTTGCGCGAAAGAACTGATTATAGTGTATCTCTCCAAGAGGATGGAGGTATTTTATCACGAAACGGAGAACACGGTATTCTAATTGACGGGCATGCAAGTGTTATCTTACGCATGTATCGTGAACATTTGATGTCCAAAGACAATTTCTTCCTGGCAAGAAACTGGGATAAGATAAAACGTTCCATCCAGTATATAATCCGGGAAGACGGAAATGAAGACGGTCTGATTGTCAAGACACAGCCAAATACTTATGACATTTCGTTCAACGGTGCCAACACATACGTAGGTGGACTTTACCTGGCAGCATTGAGGGCCGGTGAAAAGATGGCTTATATTATGAAAGACACTACCACAGCTAATTATTACAAGAAAATATATACAGCAGGTAACGAAAACACAATGGATCGTTTATGGAACGGTGAATATTTCTTCCAAGACGTAGATGAGAAAGAATACCCTAAATACCAATACGGAAAGGGTTGCTTAAGTGACCAACTTTTTGGACAAACATGGGCTTCTCTCTATCGCTTAGGTGATATTTATCCGACAGAAGCTATCAACAAGGCATTACAGTCCATCTGGAAGTTCAACTGGACCAATGACGTAAAAGCCCAAAGTGAGGCTCATCTTCCTGAAAGATATTACGCACACGCTGGAGAACCCGGATTATTTATTTGTACCTGGCCATACAGCAAGCACCCGGGTGAAGATGGTGTTAGATATCGTGATGAGGTGTGGACTGGTATTGAATATCAAGTTGCTACTGAAATGATTAAACGTAACATGATTGATGAAGGTTTGGCTATCGTAAAAGGTATCCATTCACGCTATGATGGCAAGAAACATAACCCATGGAACGAAATAGAATGTGGCGACCACTATGCACGTGCCATGGCATCTTACGGAGTGTTACAAGCTGTACAAGGGTATTGGTATGATGGTCCAAAGGGAATTATCGGATTTGATCCTAAGATTGAAAAGAATGACATAATTGGATTTTTCAATGCTGCCGAAGGTTGGGGAAATATCTCACAAATCCGGAAAAATGGAAAACAGACCAATAGTATAGAAGTGAAGTATGGGCGTTTATATCTTGACAAACTACAGGTAACTTTACCTGAAGGGATGAATGCCAACATAGTAAAAGCATCTGTGAACGGTAAAGTAATTCCTGCCAGTCTCACCAATACAAACGGCTATACAGAAGTTTCATTGAATGGACTGCAAATATGCGCTAATGACAAACTACAAATAGATTTTGAATAAAAAAATGGCATGCGTTCTCAAAATAACATCTTAGTAAAGATGTTATTTTGAGACACATAGCCCTAATAAATACAATATCTTTTTTTGTTACATTAAATCAATTAATTATGAAATCAGCATGTAAAAACAGATTTCTAGCGACATTCCTGCTCGCAATCTGCTTTATAATGGGCACCCCATTATGGGCACAGCAAAAAGTAGTACATGGTGTAGTTGAGGACTTAGAAGGTAATCCTATGCCAGGTGTTTCAGTAATGGTAGAAGGAACAACTACCGGAACTATTTCAGACATGGACGGTAAATATGAAATTGCAGTCCCAAGTGGAAAAAATCTAATTTTCTCCTTTATCGGAATGAAATCTGAAAAAGTAGAAGTAGGAGGAAAAACAGTTCTAAACATAAAATTGAAAGAAGATGCCGTAATGCTCCAAGAAGTTGTAGCAATCGGGTATGGAACAAAAACCAGGGCTACAACAACCGGTGCAGTAGACTTAGTGAATGCCGACAAACTGACTAATAAGCCATTAACCAACACTGCAGAACTTTTACAAGGTGTTGTTCCTGGTATGGAAATCAGAAGAACAAACCAGGGTAAAGTCGGTGAAGAAGGTTATGATATCCGGTTACGAGGAGTAACTTCCCGTTCTGATCCAGGTATTTTAGTCGTTGTAGATGGTATTCCATACAGTGACAACAATGCAAATGCGCTGAACAAGATTAATCCGCAGGACATTGAAAATATCACAATCTTAAAAGATGCACAAGCTGCCATTTACGGTGCACGTGCTGCCGGCGGTGTTCTATTGGTGACTACCAAAAAAGGCAAAACAGAGAAACCAACCATAAGCTATACGGGCAACTTTAACTTTAATACACCTGCCAGTGTTCCTCAAAAGGTAAATGTATTGCAACACATCGAAATGATGGGTGAACTATATGCCAACGATGGCATTTCCAATCACTTCTTCACTCATTTACTTCCTTATGTAAACACTGCAGACATTTATTCCAAGAATCCGGAAGTCGTTAAAGGACCGTTTGGTGACACTCCTGATTTAGTATTGGGTTGGCACGACTGGTGGAAGGAAATGTACGGAACAGCTTTTGATCATTCCCACAATTTGTCAATTTCCGGTGGTTCAGAAAAATCCAACTACTATGCTTCTATCGGTTATCTGGATCAAGGATCTATGTTCAACTATGGAGAACACAACAACAAGAAGTATTGGGGACGGTTTAAATATGAATACAATTTGAACAAGTACATTAAATTACGTTCTAATGTATATGTAGGCCGTAAAAAAGTAACAGAACCTTATGACATTAACCAATTGGCTTGGTTGACATACTGGACCTGGAACTGCCAACCTACCTTTAACCCTCAGGGTCAATACTATGGTTCCGGTGGCTTTGGTAATCCTATTGCATTTGCAGAACATACTGGTAACCGATGGAAAACCTATTATTCTTACTATACCCAATTGGGTTTTGACATCACCCCTCTTAAAAACTTAACTATTACGGGGGATATGTCATTGAACTATGACATCAGTGATGAGAAATATTATCGCAAAAGACACCAGACCTACCACTGGGACGGTTCTTTGAACTATGATGTTATAGATTATTGGTATAGCGGAAAAACAAAAACAGAATCTCTCTATAACAGAAATGAACATATCGTTACTTCCTTGCATGCAAACTATGATTTCAGGATTACAGACCAACATATGTTCAATGCTATGTTCGGTGCTTCTCATGAGGAACTTGATGCCAGAGGATTCAATGCCTACCGTTATGACTTAATTACTGATGAACTACCAGTATTAGGCTTGGGAGATTCAGAACAGCAATATAATGGAGAGTATAACAATGCCTGGGCCATTACCTCCATCTTCGGACGTCTAAGCTATAATTGGGACAACCGCATTTTTGTAGAAGCCACATATCGTAATGACGGTTCTTCCAAATTTGCCAAAGGTCACAAATGGGAAGATTTCTGGGGAGTATCAGGCTCATGGATCATTTCCAATGAGAATTTCTTTACTCCAGCTAGAAATTATCTAAATCACTTGAAACTCAGACTTTCTTGGGGCCAATTGGGTAATCAGGCCGGTATCGGATTATACGACCATTATCAATATATCAATATTGGAGGAACATACCCATTCGGTAATTCAAATAATCCGCTAAAAGTACCAAATGCATCTTTGGGAGCTATGCCGGCAGTCGACAGAACATGGGAAACTATCGAAACTTATAATGCCGGAATTGATTTTGCAACACTGAATAACCGACTGAGTGGTACTTTCGACTACTTCATCAAAGACAATAAGAATATGTTCTATGCCGAAGAATTTCCTACAATATTAGGTACAAGTGCCCCTTCTATCAATGGAGCTCACGTTAGAACCAACGGTTGGGAACTTACACTGAACTGGAAAGATAAAATCGGTAAGGTAGGTTATAGAATAGGACTTAACCTAAGTGACAACAAGACAAAAGTCATTTCTTTAAGTGATTCCCGAAATCCGGGTCATGGACTGATGGGCTTTGTGGAAGGGTATCCGACCAATTCATTCTTTATTTACGAATTTGACGGTTTCATTAAAGACGAAGCAGATCTTGCAGATTATAAAACTAAGATGAAAGGTGGAGTTCCTACAAATCTGAGAGTAGGTGATGCAAAATATGTAGACAAAGACGGAGATGGTGTTTTGGAACCGACATTATATAAGGAAGGTGATCCTAACTCTGGCGATATTGTATACAAAGGTACAAATAATCAAAGATACTTGTATGGTATAAATTTAGGATTAGACTGGAAAGGAATCGATGTAAGTGCATTTTTGCAAGGTGTAGGTAAATGGGATTGTATCAACGGAACTTATGCCGGTGGTGGTGAAGTTTGGAAACAGTCATCCCAATATTTCTATCACAACACATGGAGTCCCGATCGTCCGAATGCAGAATATCCTCGTTTGACACAAGATGGTGGTATCCACGGATATAACTATCAATGGTCGGATGCACCCTATAAATTTTTCAATAACAGATATTTACGTTTGAAGGAAGTACAGATTGGTTATACATTCCCGACAACACTTACAAAGAAAATTGGTGTTGAAAAATTGAGAGTTTACGCAACGGGGATGAATCTACTTGAATGGGACAACCTACCAAATGGATTTGATCCGGAAGCCCCCTATACAGAGAATCTGATACCTTTCTCCAGAACTTATTCTATAGGTGTGAATGTACAATTTTAAAAAAGACAGATGATATGAAAACACATAAATACATACTGGCAGGATGCTGTTTACTTCTATTAGGCGCTACAGCTTCATGTGAAAAAGATTTAGACTTATACTCGCAAGATGTTATTTCTGAACCAGTATATTTTGCGAGTGCAGAAGACTTTAAACGTTATGCAAACCAATTCTATTACGGTTTGCCCACCTTCAATGCAGATGATGATATGTCTGACATAACCAAACCAACAGGTTTCAATAATGTAAGTAATAGTTCATATATAGCGGGAACTACCGATGGAACCTGGGACGGGGCTTATTCTGCCATACGTTATATTAACTATGGACTTGAAAGATGTGCAACCGCACCAGATGAATTGAAGAATGACATCAAAGTTTATGAAGCCGAAATGAAATTCTTCCGAGCTTATCAATACTTCAATCTGCTAAAGCGGTTTGGTGGAGTGCCTTTGATTGAAAAAACACTTACATTGGAAGACAAAGACCTGCTATACGGACCGCGTGACAGCAGAGAAACAATTGCAGCCTTCATTAAAAAGAATCTTGATGAAGCAATTCCTGAACTGCCACTTGAATCAGCTATATCAGCAGACGACAAAGGTCGCATATCCAAAGGAGCTGCCGAAGCAATGAAAGCTCGGTTCTCACTCTTTGAAGGAACATGGAGAAAATATCATGGACTACAAGGAGCAGATGCCTTTTTGGATGATGCTATTTCAGCTGCTAAAAATGTAATCAACAGTAATGAATATGAGCTGTGGGACCATAGAGCTGAATTGGGAGATTGGTCTTACAAGTACTTCTTTACACTCTCTAAAATAAAATCGAATCCTGCCGGTCTGACAAAAGCTGATAATAAAGAAACCATTTTAGCACAGCGTTATGATGAAGATCTCAGAGAGTCTCCACGTTATGAACACTCCGGTACACTATGCCCGACAAAAAAGTTGGCAGATATGTATTTGGACAAAAACGGATTACCTATCACCCATCCGAATTCTGTATTCAAAGGTTATCAGAAAATAACATCGGAATATGAAGACCGTGACCCTCGTATGGACATCTTCTTCGTAAAACCAGGTGAACGTTTTTGGTTATTCTCACAACCAATGTATAATCCTGATTGGAGTAACCCCGACGATCCAAATAGAGGTATTGTATATAATGTAGATTTTGGTTTTTGGACTCAAACCGGTTATAGAAATGTAAAATTGGAAGCAGAGGTTAGTTTCCCATTGGGATGCGACTGGCCAATTATCCGTTATACAGAAGTACTATTGATTTATGCTGAAGCTTTGTTCGAAAAGAATGGCAATATTTCTGATTCAGACTTAGACATCAGTATTAATAAACTGAGAGATCGGGTTGGCATGCCTCATCTTACCAACACTTTTGTTACTGCCAACGGATTGAACATGAAAGAGGAAATTCGCCGTGAAAGAACCATTGAACTGAGTCTGGAAGGTTACCGACTTGACGACTTGAGACGTTGGAAAACTGCAGAAGTTGAACTCAATCAACCATTAAGAGGTATCAAATACAAAGGAACCGAATACGAAACCGACGGACGTTGGGATAACATCGGATATGAAGTAGACGAAGAAGGGGTTATCGTTCTGGAAAAAGCATCAGATAGAAAGTTTGACCCGAACAAACATTACCTATTCCCATTGCCGACCAGACAGATACTATTGAATCCACAACTGGAACAAAATCCCGGTTGGAAATAAATCAATCACTCATTGATATCCAAGGGAGATGTGTCAAAAGTGGCACATCTCCTTACAGAAATTACCTATCTGTAAACACACAGTAAAAAGTAGAAATATGAAACATAGTCTATTACTATTGCTATTATGTATCCCCTTCTTATCTGCATTTCCCCAACAAATCGACGGAGAACTGTATAATCTGACAAAAATGAAAAACGGCTACCGTTCCAAACGGATTAGCAGTTACGATAAGAACGGCTATAATGGTGACCGTATTGTAGGAATCAAACCCAACGAAAAAGTCGTAATCTGTGATATTCAAGGAGCTGGAATCATCAATCATATATGGTTCACCATAGCCCCTCCTCCTCATTTGGTAAACCGTAATGATATTATTCTGAGAATATATTGGGATGGAAATAGTTATCCTTCGGTGGAATCACCAATAGGTCCGTTTTTCGGACAAGGATGGGACGAAAACTACAATTTTAGCTCTTATGCACTATCTACCGGACCAGCTAATGGAACAGGTATGTCTACTTATTTCATGATGCCTTTTGAAAAAGGTGCCCGCATTGAAATAGAAAATCAAGCCGATAACGTAGTTGATAATATTTTTTTCTATGTAGACTATTATGAAGTAGATAAGTTGCCTAAAGATGTAGGACGTTTTCACGCATGGTATAATCGTGAAATTACCAATCCAGTAAAAGACCCTAAAACTGGAGGTGAAATAGCAAACATTGACGGAAAAGAAAACTATGTCTTTGCAGACATTAAAGGAAAAGGGCACTTTATAGGATTGAACTATTATGTACAAAATCCCTCTACGGCTTGGTATGGCGAGGGTGATGATATGTGGTTCATTGACGGAGAGAAAATTCCTTCAATGGTAGGAACTGGAACTGAAGATTTTTTCAATACTTCCTGGTGTCCCAAAGAACCTTTCCAAAGTCCTTTCTTCGGCTATCCACGCGTAAACGGTGAAACCGGATGGTTAGGACGCACTCATGTATACCGCTTTTTTATCACCGATCCGGTATTCTTTGAAAAATCTCTGAAAGCAACCATTGAACATGGAACATCCAACGATATGGATTTAGACATTGCAACCGTTGCTTATTGGTATCAGGACAAATCCTATCCTATACCTGCTATCCCCAATAAAGCTGAACGTAAGTTGAAACCTTTAATTAACTTCTGGCATATTCACCAAATGCGTCAAGCTTGGAAAAAGACCAAGAATAATAATGCCTGGGGTGACTAATAACCAGATTAATAAAAGAAAAATGAAAAATACATATCTGATTGCAGCCCTCCTAATAAGCTGCACAACCTCTACTTTTGCTCAATACAAGGGCTTGGATGTAGTAAAGGTAGCAAATTCACAGCAACCTTACATAAATGAAAACATTCATATCCCTGACATAGAAGGATACAAAACGCTGAAGTGTGATTTTCATACACACACTATTTTCTCAGATGGTACAATCATGCCTGAAGAACGTGTATGGGAAGGGAACAGACGTGGACTGGATGCAATAGCCATTACTGAGCACATAGAATACCGTCCACACAATTCATTCATCAAAGCCGATCACAACGAATCATACAAAATAGCCAAAGGAGTAGAGAAAAATGCCAATATAATAGTGATACCGGGAGCGGAAATAACCAGAAACAAACCTCTTGGACACCTCAATGCACTATTTCTGAAGGATGCCAATGCTTTGGATATAGAAGATCCGCTGATTGCCATAGACAATGCTTTAGAACAAGGAGCCTTCATCATGTGGAATCACCCCGGATGGCCCAATGATACTAGTACAATCTACAAAGTGCATCAAGAGCTGATAAAGCAAAAAAAGATACATGGAATAGAATTAGTGAACGGATTTGAGTTTTATCCTATAGCTTTCAATTTTTGCAAGGATTATAACTTGACCTATATGGGAAATACCGATATCCATGGCGTTTACAATCAAACCTATCGAACAGACAGGCAATATGGTCCTATGACAATTGTATTTGCCCGTGAACGTTCTATAGAAGGAATAAAGGAAGCTCTGTTTGCCCATCGTTCTGTCGTTAAATTCGGTGATATGCTAATTGGGTCGGAAAATAATTTAAAAGCACTCATGAAAGCTTGTCTCTCCTACAAAATAAAGCCAGTGAAAGGAAATGAAGCTATTATGGAAATAAGTAATAAATCTACATTAAGTTTTTATCTACAATTGGATAACAAGACTATATCCATTTTAGGATCCGATTATACCGAATTTAAGGTACGTTTAGATGACAAAATCAAATTCACAAATATGTTTATAACAGATAATTGTCAACTGGAAATCGATATTCCCGAACTTAAGTAAAAGAATACAAGTAATTTCAAACACTTTTATATTCACTTATTATGAAACCAACATGCCAAAGCAAATATTCAGCAATAATATTATTTGCTATTTGTCTCATAATGGAAATCCCATTATGGGCACAACAAAAAGCCATACAAGGCTCTGTCAAAGATATGGAAGGTAATCCAATGCCTGGAGTCACTATTATGGCGGACGGAACCAATGCTGGTACAATAACCAACACAGATGGAAAATACTCCATCAATGTACCGGAAAAAGGAAAATCACTCACTTTTTCTTTTTTAGGATATATCTCACAAACATTGGATATAACTGGAAAACAGACTATCAATGTATTTTTAAAAGAAGATTTGATGAAAATTGAAGAAGTAGTAGTTATTGGCTATGGACAGCAAAAGAAATCCGACTTATCAGGAGCCATTGTCAATGTAGGAGTAGACAAACTGGAAGATGTAGCCTCACCCAATCTTGTATCCGCACTTGGAGGTCGTTTAGCAGGTGTATATGTCCAACAAAATGGAGGAGGTCCAAACCCTACAACTTCTATCCGAATCAGAGGTACAGGAACCTTGAATGACAATAACCCTTTGATTGTCATTGATGATATTATTGGTGCAGACTTGGAATCAGTCAATCCTTCTGATATCGAAACAATGACAGTTCTTAAAGATGCTTCGGCAGCAGCTATCTACGGTTCAAGAGCTGCAAGTGGAGTCGTACTTATCAAAACCAAAAGAGGTAGAAGCGGAATGAGACCTACTGTAAAGTTTGATGCATATTATGGTTTCTCGACACGTTCAAAAAAACTGGATATGTTGTCAGCTTCACAATTAGCTACAATATACAACGAAGCTAGCGATAATGACAATACTCCAAAATTGGAAGAATTCGCAAACCCTTCTGCCATGAAAGATGTAACTGATTGGCAAGACGAAGTATTCAGGACAGCCTCCATGCAAAGTTATAATGTATCATTGACTGGAGGTGGAGAAAACAATAACTACAATTTAGGTTTTACTGCTCAAGACAATGATGGTATTTTAAGGAATACCTATAACAAAAGATACACACTAAGAATCAATTCGGATTATAAATTAGGCAAGAAATTCAAATTTGGTGAAAGTATCAATTTGAGTTTCAAGCAAAGAAGAGGAGTCGATACTCGTGGAGATAATGTAGGGGCAATGATTCAAACGCTGGCTTATCATCCTGATGTTCCGATATATAACGAAGATGGAACTTATCATGGTGTATTCTCTTCAAATTATGGCGACTTAAGAAATCCAGTAGGAATATTCGAAAGAAATACCCAAAGAAACAGATTTTTTCAATTGGAAGGAAATGCTTACCTACAATATGAGATATTACCGGGATTTTCTGCCAAAATCAGCGGCTCTTTGAAAGTTATTGATAATGACACAAAAACCTTCAGTGTAAAAGAGCCAGAACCAGGGAAACCTAATCTCGTGAATGGATTAACTATGTTCAGAGCCATGAATATAGGTTGGATTGGGGAAGGATTCCTATATTATGACAAGAGCTTTCAACAGCATAAAATTAATGCTATGATGGGTTTTTCAGCCATGAAAAATACGGGTGAAGACCTTTCTGCTTCTAAGAGTGGTTTTGATTTTGAATACCCCACTTTCCAATATCTGAATGCAGGAACCCTTAACCCGGTATGCTATGGCGGATATGGTGAAGACGGATTGGTCTCCGGATTACTGAGATTGAACTATTCGTATGCCGACAAATATATTGTTTCATTGAATATGAGAGCAGACGGTTCCTCTAAATTTGCCAAAGGAAACCGATGGGGATATTTCCCCTCTTTCTCTGCTGCATGGAGAATGACTCAAGAAAAATTCATGAATCATATTTCATGGCTTAATGATTTAAAATTGAGGGTCAGCTATGGTAGTTTAGGTAATCAATCCGTAGCATCTTATGCCTACATGGCTACCTATACCACCTCACTTCCAGATGGAAGATATACTTTCGGTCCAGGTACTCAAACCCTATACCAAGGTTATTATGCGGGTGTAATGGCCAATCCCGATCTGAAATGGGAAACAACCACCCAAGCAAACGTAGGAATTGATGCAGCTCTATTCAAAAACAAGTTACTGCTGACGTTGGATTATTATGATAAGCGTACAAAAGACATTCTGATTAATCCACCTGCTTTGGGAGCATATGGAAGTATAGGTAACCAGTTGATAAATGGTGCAACCGTACACAACAAAGGTTTCGAAGCGACAATTACATACAGAGACCAAATAAGAGATTTCTCATACGACGTTTCTTTCAATATTTCATCTTATAAAAACAAAGTCACTTCATTGGGAAACGATGCCCAGCCTATTTATGGTCCTAAATTCAGAGATGCCTACTCAATTACCCGAACAGACGTAGGTCATCCTATCGGATATTTCTATGGATATAAAACCAATGGCATCTTTAAATCCGAAGAAGAAGTAAAAGCATATACTAATTCAAAGGGAGAACTGTATCAACCATTGGCTAAACCCGGTGATTTCAGATATGCAGATACCAATAACGACGGAGTATTAGACTCTGATGACAGAATCAATTTAGGAGATGCTGTTCCTAATTTCTGTTATGGTCTGAATCTTGATTTAGAATATAAAAACTTTGATCTGAATGTATTCATGCAGGGTGTTCAGGGAACACAGATATGGAATGCTATCCGCTACACTTTTGGCTTTACAGGACTAAAATACAATTACTTCTCCGAAATTATGGACAGATGGACTCCGGACAATGTAAATGCAACAGTACCACGTGCTACCTGGATGGATCCTAATAATAATAAAAGGCCTTCGGATTACTATCTGGAAAACGGTTCATACCTAAGAATGAAAAATATTTCATTAGGATATACTATTCCCAAAGTGTTGACTCGCAAGATTGGTTTGGAAAAGATACGTTTCTATGTTTCAGCACAGAATCTATTTACCATTACTTCTTATTCGGGCTATGATCCTGAACTGGGTATAGATACAATAGGTGCCGATTTGGAAAGTAATGTAGACAGAGGACAATATCCCCAATCCAAATCCTATTCATTTGGCGTAAATCTCGTATTCTAAATTTATGTAATTATGAAAAGAAAAATTTATATAATATACGCATTCCTTGGAATGACATTTACAGGATGTGACAATATATTAGACTCTACTCCAGCAGTTACTATCAGTGAAGATTTATTCTGGCAAACTGAAGATGATGCAGAAAAAGCAATCATTGGAGTATACGGCCCTTTGATGGACGAATATTATTTTGCAGGACATACCGAACCGGTATGGGATGTACAAAGTGATGATTTATATCGTGCCGGAGACTGGGGAGACGATGCCCAGCTCGAAACATTCAATGCTAATCCTGAACAAGGAGAACTCTTCGGACGTGGATGGAAATTAAAGTTTGAAGGAATAAAAAGAGCTAATGATGTTTTGAGAAATGTTCCTTCTATGTCTATCAGTGAACAAAAGAAAAACGAAATATTAGGACAAGCTTATTTTATGCGAGCTTTCCATTATTCAAGATTAATGCTGATACATGGAGGACTACCTCTTTATGACGAAAACCTACCAATCAGTGAATATAACAAACCAAGAGCCACACATGCTGAAACTTATGAATTTATAGAAAGAGATCTGGAAAAAGCAGCAGAGCTTCTACCACTTTCATGGCCCGAAGCTGATTTAGGCAAACCTACTAAAGCTTCTGCATGGGGACTTCTATGCCGCTTCTATCTATATGAAGAAAAATATCAGGAAGTTGTCAATACTGCTAATAAGATTTTTGAACACAAAGATTTGTATAGTTTGATGGATAACTATGGCGATAATTTTTTAGTAGAAAAAAGAAATGAAAAAGAAGTTCTATTTGCTGTAAAAATGATGATGATGGCAGACAGTCCCGCCTGGCCATTCAATCTTTATTTTTATCCTCATGCCTTTGGTGGCTGGAACTTCTTTCATCCGGAACAATCTCTCGTTGATGAATTTGAATATCTCGACGGCAGTCCAAGACGTAAAATCAAATTCCAAAAAGAAGATGCGGAAAACTGTAAGTATGTATTTACCGACAATGGAGAAATAGTAAACTGGCAAAAAGAATTTATTCAAAGAGATCCCCGTTTAAGAGCAACTGTAGTTACTTGCGGAGAATCTTTCAATATGGATGGAGCTGTATATACATTTCCTGCCGGTGATACTATGACCGGATATTGTTGCAACAAATACATTGACCCCAACCATCATGCCGGATTGTGTAATCTTCATTATTGTATCGTAAGAATGTCCGATATTTATTTGATGAAAGCAGAAGCTCTACTGAAACAACAAGGGAGCAGCAATGCGGAAATTGACGGTCTGATCAATGAAGTAAGACGCCGCGTTGGTTTGGCTGATATATCCAACTGTACAATGGAAGACATTATTCATGAAAGACGGTGTGAATTTGCAACAGAAGGACTCAGACACTACGATTTAATCAGATGGAAACTGGCAAAAACAGTATATGCAAATGACAATGGCCCCGACGGTCCGAGAACTTTTGTTGAAGGAAAGCACGAACTGTTGCCTATCCCTCAATCTGAAATAGACTTGAGCCAAGGAGTACTGGTACAGAATCCGGGGTATTAAATTGTTTATTAATGACTTTATAAAATTCAGCTATGCTAAAATCATTAAATGGCCGTTTTATTATTTGGGGAGGAGTAATTGTATACATATTCCTTTCCTGTACCCCTATTGCAAAGAAAAGCTTTAATTATTCATCTGAATTGGAAGCCCTTTCCCGTCTGGATTTATTGCCTGAATTCCGTTCCAACTGCATAGTGGAACAAATATCCAGTTATGACAAGACTGGAGGAAATGACGACGGTTTCAATGGTACTTATTCCTATATCCGGAAAGAAAATAACAAGCTGGTTATTGCAGATTTAAAGGGACCAGGTATCATCAATAGAATATGGACTCCCACCCCTACTAATGATTCTCTGGAGTTTTATTTTGACGGAGAAAAAAATGCCAGTCTGAAAATATGTTTTCAAGATTTGTTTTCCAATAGGCAATATCCGTTTATAGAACCAATTTGTGGAGAAGGGGTCGGTGGTTTTTATTGTTATCTTCCCATACCGTACAGAAAATCATGCAAAATAGTATTGAACGGTCCTTTGATGAAATTTTATCAGATTCAATATCGAAATATGCCTGAATATAAGATTGAAAGCTTTTCTACTGATTTATTCCCAGAAGCAAAGAATACATTAAAGAAAGTTTGCCAAATATGGCAAACTTTCGCGACTCCTGATATTGTCACCTTTGCAATGGGAAAGTCCAAAACCTATCAAGTAGAAGAGCTTTCTTTCTCTTTAGCTCCAGGTGAAGAAAAAGTATTCTTCCACACAAATGTACCAGGACGTATACTAGGTTTCGAAATAAATAGCAAACAATATTTACATAATAATATATCAATCAATGCTATTTGGGACAAAGAGGAGAATCCGGCCATACATATTCCATTGCAAGATTTTTTCGGATATTCTGCCGGCAAACCGTCAATGAACGGAATGATGATAGGCAGTAAATCGGGTAGACACTATAGTTTCTTACCCTGTCCGTTTGACAGTACAGCTGAAATGAAGTTACAGTATCGTGCAGGTGAAGGAGAAAATCTTTTTATTACCACAAAAGTATACTATAATACAGAAGCAAGAAATAAACAAGATGAAGGTAAATTATATACTTTTTGGCATCGTGAAATCAATCCAAAACAAGGAGAATGCTATGATTTTCTTTCAGTTAAAGGAAGAGGACATTATGTAGGAACAATTCATAATGCCCAAGGACTGTATCCAAATAATATGGTATTTTTTGAAGGAGACGATTCCACTTATGTAGATGGAAAAATGCGAATTCATGGCACCGGTTCCGAAGATTACTACAACGGAGGATGGTATGACCTGCCGGGAAAATGGAATTGCGCCAAAAGCCTACCGATTCATGGTTGTTTGGATTATCATTTACAAGCAGCACGTACCGGAGGATTTCGCTTTTATACAACAGACAAGCTTTCCTTTGAAAAAGAATTTTATATGGGAATAGAACATGGTATGACAGGAAATACATATCCCGTTGATTATTCCTCAGTTGCTTTCTATTATTTAGACAAACCATAATAAAATCACTAATATCATTATGAATAATAATCAAATTGGATTTTTTTATTATTTATGTACTGTTGATTATTAGTGTATTATTCCTAATAAATAAGAAAACATAGTTCTTTTGAGATTCTTGTAATCACTCATTTATTTTCAATTGCCATTTATAAAAAATCTGCGATTTACAAGAATTTCAAAGGACTATTTTTCCCATTACTTCTTTCCCGCCCAATAAACTCCTCCCAATATCAGCGCAGCTCCCATCAGAGCAACCATCGTCAGCCGTTCTCCCAACAGAAAAGCAGAACCTACCAGGGTGAAGAGAGGATTCAAGTAAATATAGTTAGAAGCCCTTATTGTACCGAGCTGTTTCAACACTACGTTCCAGACTACAAAGCAGATTAAGGAAGCCAACACACCAAGGAAAAGTAGATTGAACAGAATAGCCGGTTCTAAAAGCCTGGTAATGTCGAACTGCCAGGGATGAACCAGAAATGCAGGAAGAATGGTCAATACCCCATAAAAAAATATCTTACGGGTAATAAAAATTATGCTGTAACGATTGGACATTTTTCTCATTATCAAACTATAGAATGCCCAGGAAAAAGCTGCAAGCAAAGTAAGGAAATCACCTAAAGGAGAAATCTTCAATACAAAACTACCATTATAAACCACCAATGCCACACCAACCAATGCCAGCAAAGAACCAGCCATCAATCCACGGGTAGCCTTTTCCTTTTTATAAACCCACAAAGAAAGAATGGTGGTGAGTAACGGAGCCGTACAGACAATAAACGACACATTCGTCGCCAATGTAATCTCCAAAGCTGTATTTTCCGTAAAAAAGTAGAATGAACCGCCTGTTATGCCTCCTAAAAACATCCAAAATTCATCTTTCCAATTGTCGGCAAACAGTTTTCGGGGAGAAATAAGCCAAATGCCCATATAAGCTATCAGGAAACGAAGCAAGAATATTTCCTGCGGAGAAAGACCGTGCCCAATCAATACTTTCGTTGAAATAAAGGTCAGCCCCCAAATACCTACCGTAAGGACGGCGACAAGATGATAAGTATAATTTTTCATTGCGTTCATACACTTCCGATAAGTCGCACAAATATACGTACTTTCTTTTTTCAATACAATGAAACCAACCATAAATAATGTTCAGGGAGGATTTACTAAAACTCGAAGGAAGATTTACTAAATCTTTCCTCCCGTTTTAGTAAATCTTTAACCCCCTTATTAGAAGCCTATTGAACGAACTCTCATTTATCGGCAGAATAATAAACAACAATCTGCCGAATACACAGACAAAAAACACAAAGGATGAAATCTTCCCAGACTTCATCCTTCGCTATATCCTAAAAATCTTTTAGTAAATATCCTATTGAATTAATTTAGCTATTATTTGTATTACAAACAAAAAATTAGTTTTAAAAGCACATCACAAATGTAAGTAATAAAAAGTGAATTATCAAGTCTTTGCCATTGTTTTTTATGTTACTTCGCTACAAATCTGAAAATAAACCCGTAACTTTGCACCGATATTAACCGAATACTGACCGGTTTTAACCATTGAATAAACAATGTTTTCAACAAAATATTAATAAGTACCACTATGGAATACAATTTCAGGGAAATTGAAAAGAAATGGCAGAAAAGGTGGGTGGAAAACAAAACCTACCAAGTGACGGAAGACGAAACGAAGAAAAAATTCTATGTACTGAACATGTTCCCATACCCCTCCGGTGCGGGATTGCATGTAGGTCATCCGCTGGGATATATTGCTTCGGATATTTACGCCCGCTACAAACGACTGCAAGGTTTCAATGTACTGAATCCCATGGGATATGACGCTTACGGACTTCCAGCAGAACAATATGCCATACAAACGGGACAGCACCCTGCAATTACGACCGTCAACAATATCAACCGATACCGTGAACAGTTGGATAAGATAGGTTTCTCTTTCGACTGGAACCGCGAAATCCGTACCTGCGAACCGGAATATTACCATTGGACCCAATGGGCATTCCAAAAGATGTTCAACAGCTACTACTGCAACGATGAAAAGCAGGCACGTCCCATCCAGGAACTGATTGAAGCATTCAGCCAAACCGGTACCGAAGGAATAAACGTGGCTTGCAGCGAAGAACTGAGTTTCACCGCCGCAGAGTGGAATGCCAAGAGCGAAAAGGAACAACAGGAAATCCTGATGAACTACCGTATAGCCTATCTGGGCGAGACGATGGTAAACTGGTGCCCTCAGCTGGGAACCGTACTTGCCAACGATGAAGTGGTGGACGGCGTAAGCGAACGAGGCGGCTTCCCCGTCATTCAAAAGAAGATGCGTCAATGGTGTCTCCGTGTATCTGCCTATGCACAACGCTTGCTGGACGGACTCGATACCATCGACTGGACCGAATCCCTGAAAGAAACCCAAAAGAACTGGATAGGACGCAGCGAAGGCGCTGAAATAGAATTCAAGGTAAAAGACAGCGATTTGGAATTCACTATCTTCACCACCCGTGCAGATACCATGTTCGGCGTCACCTTCATGGTATTGGCTCCCGAAAGCGAACTGGTACAGCAACTTACCACCGACACACAGAAAGATGAAGTAAACGCTTATCTGGAACGCACCAAGAAACGTACCGAACGCGAACGTATTGCCGACCGTAGCGTTACCGGTGTATTCTCCGGAAGCTATGCCATCAATCCCTTTACCGGTGAGGCAGTTCCCATCTGGATAAGCGACTATGTACTTGCAGGATACGGTACGGGTGCCATCATGGCTGTGCCTGCGCACGACAGCCGTGACTATGCTTTTGCCAAGCACTTCGGTCTCGAAATTCGTCCGTTGGTAGAAGGCTGCGATGTAAGCGAAGAGAGCTTCGATGCCAAGGAAGGCATTGTATGCAACTCTCCACGCGAAGGCGTTACTTCCTATTGCGACCTCTCACTGAACGGGCTGACCATCAAGGAAGCGATTGCCGCTACCAAGAAATATGTGAAAGAGCATAACTTGGGACGTGTAAAGGTGAACTTCCGTCTGCGCGATGCCATCTTCTCACGCCAGCGCTATTGGGGCGAGCCGTTCCCGGTTTACTACAAGGACAACATGCCTTACATGATTGACGAGAGCGCCCTGCCCTTGGAACTGCCCGAAGTAGCCAAATTCCTGCCTACCGAAACCGGTGAACCTCCATTGGGACATGCCGCAAAATGGGCTTGGGATACCGTAAACAAATGCGTCGTAGAAAACGAAAAGATAGACAACATCACCGTCTTCCCGCTGGAACTCAATACTATGCCCGGATTTGCCGGTTCAAGCGCCTATTATCTGCGCTACATGGACCCACACAACAACCAGGCACTTGTAGACAAGAAAACGGATGAGTACTGGCACAATGTAGACCTTTACGTAGGCGGTACCGAACATGCCACCGGTCACTTGATATACTCCCGTTTCTGGAATAAGTTCCTGTACGACCTCGGCATTTCCGTAGCCGAAGAACCGTTCCAAAAGCTGGTGAACCAGGGCATGATTCAAGGACGGAGCAACTTCGTCTATCGCATCAAAGATACCAATACATTCGTGTCCCTGAATCTGAAAGACCAGTACGACACTACCCCACTCCACGTGGATGTGAATATCGTATCCAATGATGTTCTGGACCTTGAAGCCTTCAAGGCATGGCGTCCAGAATACGAAACTGCCGAGTTTATTCTGGAAGACGGCAAGTACATCTGCGGATGGGCTGTGGAAAAGATGAGTAAATCCATGTTCAACGTTGTCAATCCCGATATGATTGTCGACAAATACGGTGCCGACACTCTCCGCATGTACGAAATGTTCCTCGGCCCGGTAGAACAATCAAAGCCGTGGGATACAAACGGAATAGACGGTGTGCACCGCTTCATCAAGAAGTTCTGGTCACTGTTCTACGACCGCAACGACAATTATCTGGTAACGGATGAACCTGCCACCAAGGAAGAACTGAAATCCCTCCATAAACTGATTAAGAAAGTGACGGGAGACATCGAGCAATTCTCTTACAACACAAGTATCAGTGCCTTTATGATTTGTGTAAACGAGCTGTTCGGAATGAAATGCAGCAAGAAGGAAATCCTGAACCAGTTTATCATCGTTCTGGCTCCCTTTGCTCCGCATGTATGCGAAGAGTTGTGGGAGACACTGGGCAATGCAGGCTCCGTATGCGATGCCAAGTGGCCGGTATGCAACGAAGAATACCTGGTGGAAGATACGGTCAACTATACGGTTTCCTTCAACGGAAAAGCACGGTTCAACATGGAGTTCCCGGCAGATGCGGCATCGGATGCCATCCAGACTGCTGTATTGGCCGACGAACGTTCTGAAAAATGGATGGAAGGCAAGTCCATCGTCAAAGTAATCGTAGTGCCGAAGAAGATTGTGAACATCGTTGTCAAATAACAGATATGCAAATTACAAAACCAACCAAAGCGGAAGTGACGAGAGAGCTGAAGGATTATATCTTCATCACTCTGGGACTCATCAGCTATGCACTGGGATGGGCGGCATTCCTCATTCCCTATCAGATTACGACCGGAGGTACTACCGGTATCGGTGCCATCATCTATTATGCCACCGGATTTCCCATCCAGTGGTCATACTTCATCATCAATGCCGTACTGATGACTTTTGCCATCAAGATACTCGGACCGAAGTTCAGTATCAAGACTACGTTTGCCATCTTCGGACTCACTTTCTTCTTATGGTTTTTTCAGTTGCTGGTGAACGGTTCGGACGGCGTCCCTCCCCAACTGCTGGGCGAAGGACAAGACTTCATGGCTTGCCTGATAGGTGCGGCAATGTGCGGTGCCGGACTGGGTATCGTGTTCAACTGCAACGGCAGCACGGGAGGTACGGACATCATTGCAGCCATCATCCATAAATACAAGGATGTCACGCTGGGACGCATGATTATGGCTTGCGACTTCATTATCATCAGTTCCTGCTATGTGGTATTCCATGACTGGCGACGCGTGATATTCGGTTTTGTAACTTTGTTTGTCATCGGATTTGTACTGGATTACATAGTCAACAGTGCCCGGCAATCCGTTCAATTCTTTATTTTCTCCAAAGAATATGAAAAGATTGCCGACCGCATCACCAAAGAAACCCATCGCGGTGTAACGGTACTCGACGGTATCGGCTGGTACAGTAAACACAACGTGAAGGTACTGGTCGTCCTTGCCTACAAACGCCAATCGGTAGAAATATTCCGGATGGTGAAAGATATAGACCCGAACGCTTTCATTTCCCAAAGTTCCGTCATCGGTGTATACGGAGAAGGTTTCGACCGGTTGAAAGTGAAATAGGGACTTGTATAAGCCACAAGTATAAGGAGAACATAATATGAGAAAGAAATTTGTATTTGCCACCAACAATTCACACAAACTGGAAGAAGTGACTGCCATTTTGGGAGAGAAGGTCGAACTTCTCAGCATGAAGGATATCAAATGCGATACTGACATTCCGGAAACTGCAGACACACTTGAAGGAAATGCTTTGCTGAAAGCAAGATATATCTTCGATAACTATCATCTGGATTGTTTTGCCGATGATACCGGTTTGGAAGTGGAGGCCCTTGGTGGGGCACCGGGTGTATATTCCGCCCGTTATGCCGGCGATGCACACAATTCGGAAGCAAACATGAAGAAGTTACTGAAAGATATGGAGGGCATCGAGAACCGGAAAGCGCAATTCCGTACCGTATTTGTACTTATCATCGACGGAAAGGAACATCTGTTTGAGGGCATCGTGAAAGGAGAAATTACAAAAAACAGAAAAGGCGCTTCAGGTTTCGGTTATGACCCCATATTCATTCCCGAAGGATATACGCAGACTTTTGCAGAAATGGGGAATGAACTGAAGAATAAAATCAGTCACCGGGCATTGGCCACTAACAAGTTGTGTAAGTTCTTAATGAGATAATGTTTTTAATGTGCTGATATGCTAATGTGCCAATGTGCTAATTGGCTGCGCTGTCACGCCGAAAGGTCATTGGCACATTGGCATATCAGCACATTATAACCCCAGTTGAGCCGATATTTCCAACATCCTCTTAATCGGTTTCACTGCTTTTTCTGCAATCTCAGCATCCACCTTTATTTCCGGTGATTCGTTTTTCAAACAATCATAAAGCTTTTCCAGTGTATTCAGTCGCATGTAACTGCATTCATTGCAGGCACAAGTGCTGTCGTTGGGAGGAGCCGGAATAAATGTTGTCTGCGGGCATTGTTTCTGCATCTCGTGCAGGATACCGCTTTCGGTAGCTACAATGTAGCTCTTTTCGGGATGTGCCACTGCGTACTTCAGCAAAGCTGCCGTAGAGCCTACCACATCAGCCAGTTTCAAGACTGTACTCTTGCATTCGGGATGTGCCAGTACCACCGCATCGGGATGCTGCTGTTTTATTTCAACAATCTTTTCAACCGAGAATTCCTCGTGTACATGGCATGCGCCATCCCATAATAACATATTTCTTCCGGTAATGGAGTTGATATAATTACCCAAGTTCCGGTCCGGGCCAAAGATTATTTTCTCATCTTTGGGGAAGCTTTCCACAATCTGCTTTGCATTGGTAGAAGTTACCACCACATCGGTCACCGCCTTTACGGCAGCCGTTGTGTTCACATAGGATATCACCGTATATCCGGGATGCTCTTTGACAAACTGACTGAATTTGTCTGCCGGACAACTGTCTGCCAACGAACAGCCTGCCGCCATATCAGGCACCAGTACCTTCTTGTCGGGACAAAGCACCTTCGCCGTTTCTCCCATGAAGTGCACACCGCACATCACGATGATGTCCGCCTCCGTTCGGGCCGCCCATTGCGCCAAAGCCAGACTGTCGCCCACGTAATCGGCTATATCTTGTATTTCACCTTTCTGGTAGTAGTGCCCCAGAATGATTGCGTTCTTCTCCTTCTTCAGCTGCTTGATAGCTTCTATAAGATTATCCATAATTATATTTTTTAATTTCTCTTTCTTCTTTAAAAATCCTTTGATAGTAATGATAGGCTGTTAACAGTGTGGACAAATAAATACGATTTTTCTTGCCTATGAAGTTATTAGTATCAAGCTGAATTTTACTCTTATGCTTATAAACCGGGGTTTTTAAGTTTATCCGTTGATAATAAGACTTCTGCTAAACAGCATTAACATGTTGTTAATAATATGCAAAGTTAATAACTTTAGAGTTATAAACCGATGAAACCAGGCTGAAAAATATGTTGAATGAAGCCTGGAAAATTCTCCTTAACTTTTTTGGTTTGTTCGTTTCACTGCTGTAATATGCAGACCTTTGAATAATGCAAGGATTATTTTTAAAATTGTTTCCCTATTGTATTGACACCTTTTCAACGGTTATTAACCGGGATATAAACGGAAAAAAGTATCTTTGCAGGGAGATTTAAAAGTATATTGTCATGCGTAAACTGAAGATAACTGAACTGAATCGTATTAGTGTAGAGGAATTTAAGGAAGCCGAAAAACTGCCTTTGGTAGTGGTATTGGATAATATCCGCAGTCTCCATAATATAGGTTCCGTTTTCCGTACTTCGGATGCTTTCCGCATCGAGTGCATTTATCTTTGTGGCATTACAGCTATCCCACCCCATCCGGAGATGCACAAAACAGCTTTGGGAGCGGAATTTACCGTAGATTGGAAATATGTTGATAACTCTGTTGAAGCTGTTGATAACCTAAAATCCGAGGGATACATCGTTTATTCTGTAGAGCAGGCAGAAGGTAGTGTGATGCTGGACGAAC
Source organism: Bacteroides sp. AF39-16AC (assembly GCF_003602735.1). Lineage (NCBI taxonomy): Bacteria > Pseudomonadati > Bacteroidota > Bacteroidia > Bacteroidales > Bacteroidaceae > Bacteroides > Bacteroides sp. AF39-16AC. The sequence goes on from NZ_QTLN01000021.1 coordinate 27,630, forward strand.
TGGTGCTGGACAAGACTAAAAAGTATGCTGTGGTAATGGGAAATGAAGTGAAGGGTGTTCAACAAGAAGTGATTGACCATTCGCACGGTTGCATTGAAATTCCTCAATACGGCACAAAGCATTCGTTGAATGTATCGGTTACGGCGGGTATTGTTATTTGGGATTTATTCAAGAAACTGAGATAATAACAGGGCTGTTAATAAGCTGTCAATATATCGGGTTTGTTGGAGCTATAGATCGAACACGGTGCATCTATAGATCCAGCGTGTTGCATCTATAGATCCAATAAACTAGTTCTATATAGGTATGATGAGAGATTTTATGAACAGTGGTTGATTTTTATAATCAACCACTTTATTCATTGTAAATTAATGCTTTATCTCCTACTTTATCCTTTTTGTTAACCATGTATTCAACACATATCGGTTGTATGTGGAAAACTTGCTGTACAGTTGGTGTCTTTTCTTATTTTTTGTATATTTGCTGAATATATATAAATCATATCGATATGAAAAAGATAATATCTTCATGGATAGGCATTTTTGTAGGTTGTACTATTCTGGCAGCAGGTTTTGTTTACTTTATCAATCCTTATAATCTTGTTCCTGGCGGGGTGTATGGAGCTAGTATTGTGCTTCATAATCTGTTCCCTTCTATTCAGGTAGGTACTTTCGGTTATATGTTTGATATTCCTTTGCTTATCATTTCCGTGCTGGTACTGGGAGCAAAATTGGGAGCACGTACTATCGTGGCGGCACTATTCACTCCGCTTGCCATGAATGTGCTGTCTCTCCTCTCCTATCCTTCTGAAGAAGCGCTCCATCAGTTGGACCCTACACAGTTGCTGGGTGGCAGTCTGAATATGTCCGACCATTTGATGCTGACTTCTGTGATTGGTGCGGTGGTTATCGGTATAGGCTGTGGTATTGTAGTGCGTAGCCGGGCTACTACAGGAGGTACGGATATTGTGGCGATGATATTGCAGAAATATTGCCATATACGTTTTTCAAAGGCGATACTGCTGGTAGATGGCATTGTGGTGGGATTCGGCCTATTGGTTATCGGTTTCGGTATCGGAAATCCGGATGATGCTACACAACCTTCGTGGCATTTGTCTTTCTATTCACTGATAGCTATTTTTGTCACTTCAAGGGTATTGGCCTATGTGATAAATGGGGAGAAGAATGACAAGATACTGTTTGTCATCAGTGATATGCGCCTTACCGCTTTGCACGACTATATTCTTAAAGATTTGGACCGTACAGCCACTTGCATCAAAAGTAGTGGTCTTTATACCAATGTAGACAAGGAAATGCTGTTTCTTGTGGTGAGTTACAAGGAAGTGGTAGGTATCAAGCAGAAGATAAGGGAAGTAGACCCAAAGGCTTTTGTAGTGGTTACCGATGCTTATGATGCATTTGGTGAAGGTTGGAAAGAGCTTCCGATGGCAGGAGAGGTACAACCCGAATAGGTAGTAATAAACAATTGTTCATTCTGTTATTAACTGAATATATAGCTTAATATCAATTGTTTAATAACTGATTATTTATGTTGCTAACATAGTTTTCAACATGGTGTTAACGATAAGTTTTTTGTTTGAATGAACGGTATTGTTGCGAAGTCGATGATGTGGAACTTATGGCATGGTTGCCATAAATTGAGTGCAGGTTGCAAGCATTGTTATGTTTATCGTGGTGATGCCCGACGAGAGGTGGACAGTTCGGTGGTGGTGCGGACAAAAAACTTTGACCTGCCTTTGCGTAAAAAGCGTAACGGAGAATTCAAGATACCACCTGGAACATTTGTCTACACCTGCTTTACTTCCGATTTCTTTGTGGAAGATGCTGACAAATGGCGGGCCGAAGCATGGGAGATGATTCGTTGTCGCAGTGACCTGCATTTTATGATGATTACCAAGCGTATAGACCGTTTTTCTGACTGTCTGCCCGATGATTGGGGAGACGGATATGATAATGTAACCATTTGTTGTACGGTTGAAAACCAGGCTTGCGCCGATTATCGCTTGCCCATCTATAGGAGAGCTCCCATAAAGCATAAGATAATAATCTGTGAACCGCTGCTGGAAAGGATAGATTTAAGTACTTATGCTGTTGGCGAATGGATTGAACAGATAGTTGCAGGGGGAGAATCCGGTTACGAAGCCCGCCCTTGTGATTTTGAATGGGTGATGGACCTTCGCAGAATTTGTGTGGAAAATAAAGTGGACTTCTGGTTCAAGCAGACCGGTTCTAAGTTCGTCAAAGACGGAAAGACATATAATGTGAAACGCCAATTTCAACATTCGCAGGCACGCAAGGCGGGAATAAACATCAGTTTATAATTGTCCGCTTTCTACCATCAATATCACCCGTTCGGTCAATGCATCGTCTCCCATAGGGTCGTATTGTTTTTTTAGACTGGCGCCGAAGAGTGCGGCAAAAGTCTGGTAGAAACCGGCTTTGAAAGGGCCCATAAAAGCTTTTACCAGTTCATATCCGGTGGAGTTGGTCTGTCGGTCTACCAGTTTTATTAACAGTTTGCCTTGGGCAAAGGTAAGTTTCTTCATGCGGGGAGTGTATTGCTCCTTCAAGCTTTTCTCTACTGCTTTCATGTGTTTCTGGCGGGCTTTCTCGGTGGGCAGGGTCATCATGTATTCGTAGGTTTCAATGATGGCACGGTTAATCTCCTTGGAGATGGGAAGTACCTTCTTTACGTCACGAATGAGTTTGTAGTACTTGTTCATGTCGCGCTTGTTCTTGAATTTAAGCGGCTTGAAGATGTAGACAGTGGGGAGCTTGACATAAGGGATGGTATCTCCTTCGTAAACGCACATGGGAGTAAGATAGACACTCTTTTGCGCAGCAGACTGTGGTTGCTGCTGTGCAAAACATTTCAGGCTTCCGAGAGAAAGAAACATGATGAGTATTACTATGTTAAGACTTGCGTTCATGTTGCAAAAGTACACCATTCTGTGTAATGTTGTTGCATCATGTTGATTTTTCCTTGCTCAATTAACTTATTTAAGGTAACTTCGCTTCCCAAAACATGAAAGTGACCTACTATTAATGGAATTACTCAAGATAGGAGTTTTTGTAAGTATGCTGTCAATGACTCCTATGCTTGAAGCTCAAAATATATCCGGCCTTCAGAAAGAACAGCCTTTACTTCTTTTGGAAGAAAATTTGGAACAACTCTCCATCGGGAATGAGGAAGAATACGGTTGGGAAGATGAATTGGAGGAGTTGTCCCGACGTCTGCAAGAGCCTGTCAACCTCAATGCCGCCACTAAACGGCAATTGGAGCAGTTTCCTTTTCTTACGGATATACAGATAGAGAATCTTCTGGCTTATGTCTATATACACGGACAGATGCAGACCATTTATGAATTGCAACTGGTGGAGGAGATGGATAAACGTACCATCGACCTACTGCTGCCCTTTGTCTGTGTGCGGGCAGTGAAAGCGGGTAGGGGGTATCCTGCTTTAAAATCTATACTGAAATACGGGAAACACGAAACATTGGCACGTTTGGATGTACCGTTCTATATCCGTAAAGGATATGAGAAGAATTACCTGGGACCTTCCCTTTACCATTCTTTGCGCTATAATTTTCATTATGGAGATTATCTCCAAATAGGCGTGACGGGAGAGAAGGATGCCGGAGAACCCTTCTTTGCCCTGCACAACAGAAAAGGCTATGATTACTATTCTTTCTATTTTCTGATAAAGAATCTGGGGCGGCTGAAGGCTTTGGCATTGGGCAATTACCGTCTGAGCTTCGGGCAGGGACTGGTACTTAGTACGGATTTTCGTTTAGGAAAAACATTCTCTATGTCTACAACAGAATATCGTACCGGAGGCATCCGTAAGCATAGTTCTACCGATGAGTACAATTATTTCCGGGGAGTGGCGGCAACGGTGGGAGTATTGCCTTACTTGGATATTTCGGCTTTCTATTCGCATCGCTCCATGGACGGTGTGGTGGAGGATGGCGAGATAACTTCCATTTACAAGACAGGGTTGCATCGCACGCAGAAGGAGGCAGATAAAATGAATGCCTTTGCCTTGCAGGTGATAGGTGGAAACATGACCTATGAAAAGAACTCTCTGAAGGTGGGAGTGACGGGGATTTACTATTTTTTCGACCGTCCTTACAAGCCTCGGTTGAACAAGTATGCAAAGTACAATCTTCATGGAAGTGATTTCTATAATGTGGGCATGGATTATAGGTATCGTCTGGGCCGTTTTGTCTGGGTGGGGGAAGCGGCAACCGGCAGTAAAGGCTATGCGTTGCTGAACCGGCTGAAGTATAATCTTTCTTCCGATTATCATCTGCTACTTGTTCACCGGTATTATTCATATGATTATTGGACTTTGTTTGGGCGTTCCTTTGGCGAAAGCAGTATGCCGCAGAATGAGAACGGATGGTATCTGGCAGCAGAGGTCACACCTTTCGCCCGGTGGAAGTTTTTCACTTCACTGGATGTGTTTTCTTTTCCTTGGTGGAAATACCGTATAAGTAAGCCCTCAAAGGGAGTGGATGCCATGTTTCAGGTTACTTATACTCCTCGAAAGAGCCTTTCGATGTATTTTAATTATCGGTACAAACAGAAAGAAAGAGACGTGACGGGTACAAGCGGTGCAGTTATCGAACCTATCTATCACCATAAACTCCGTTATCGGCTGACCTATATGCCGGGAAGATATATCTTTCGTACTACAATAGATTATAACCACTTCCGTCAGCAGGATGGGAAAGGGTATCGCTTTGATAGACGGCAAGGTTATCAGTGTACTCAACTTTGCTCGTACACTTTCCCCTTCCCTCTGTCAGTTTCCGTGCAGGGAACCTGGTTTCATACGGACGATTACGATTCGCGTGTTTACGCCTCCGAGCGTGGATTGTTATATACTTTCTATACCCCTTCCTTCTATGGCAAAGGATTCCGTTACTCCACTCATCTGCGATATGATTTGAGTAAGAACTTCATGTTTCTTGCCAAGTTCGGACAGACGGTTTATCAGGATAGGCAGACGATTGGTTCGGGCAATGATGAGATACCGGGAAATAGGAAAGCGGACTTGCAGATGCAACTGCGTATCAAGTTTTAGAAACTGTTTTAATTTTATTTTTCAGGTTGCCTCAGAAGAAAACTGAAATAAAATTAAAACAGTTTTTTAGAGTCTTCTCTTTATCTGTCACTTTCTTCCAACATGAAAATTTCATTTACAGTCTTTCCGAATATCTCTGATATTTTCAATGACAGCAAGGTGGAAGGGACATACTTTCCCGATTCTATGGCATTGATGGTTTGCCGGCTCACTCCTATGGCTTCAGCCAATTGCTGTTGGGTCATATGCTTGATGGCTCTTTCTACCCTTAATGTATTAGTCATTGTTGCTCCTCCTAAATTTATAAAGTTCAATGTTGTACTTTATGATGAACAGAAACAATATCATGAACAAGTCTATAAATACAAAATTAAGATATTGCATGTCATAAATCAGCATAGTGCATACTATCAGTAGGGAATACGCTGTTATGGTAGCCCAGATAAGAGAGTTTGAACGAATATTGGCAATGCATTCATCTTCGTCCTTTTCTTTTGAGAAAGCTATGAACAAGAGTGAAACCGTAAGCCCTATCATACTCAACTCGTCGAATAAAGAGTTCTTGATAATACCCCAGGGAATTACTGACAACGCGTTTACCTTCAACCAATCTTCATTGCTGCCGTCGAAAAGGCAGATGAAGGACGTGATGGCGAATGGGACAAATAAACACCAACCTATCTTTCTGAAAGTGGTTGGAAATAAATAGTTCTTTCTCATAATACTATGCATTTAGATGCTATCTGCAAATGTAATGTATACTTTACATATAAACAAGTAAAATAGATAAAATGTAATGTATGATTTACTTTTTTAACATGAGATGTATGCTTTATAAAGGGAATATTTTCTTTTATGGGTAAACTTTTGCAAGCCGAACATTGCCAGATACCATAGTTTTCACTTAACTTTGGAGCGGTAAGATTGTTTAAGCATTAATCAAACCGTAAATCGTCAAATCGTAAATAGTATGACTGTCATTTATCCATCTCCCATATTCGGTCCCGTTCATTCTCGCCGTCTGGGAGTATCTTTGGGAATAAATTTATTGCCGGCAGACGGCAAAGTATGCACTTTCGACTGCATTTACTGTGAATGTGGTTTCAATGCCGACCATCGTCCCAAACAGCCGCTGCCCACACGCGAAAAAGTCCGTTCGGCCCTTGAAGCCCGCCTGCGGGACATGCAGCAAAACGGACCTACACCGGATGTACTGACTTTTGCCGGTAATGGAGAACCGACGGCACATCCCCGTTTCCCCGAAATCATAGAAGATACACTTGCCTTGCGCGACAAGTATTTTCCGAATGCAAAGGTGAGCGTACTGAGCAATTCTACCTTTATTCATCGTCCTGCCGTATTCGAAGCTTTGAACAAGATTGACAACAACATCCTTAAACTGGATACGGTGGATGAAGAGTATGTCCGTGTACTTGACCGTCCTACCGGACATTACTCCATCCGGGAGATTATAGAAGGGATGAAAGCGTTCAAAGGGAACTGCATTATCCAGACCATGTTTCTCAAAGGAAGTTATAAAGGACAAGATATGGATAATACATCCGATAAATTTGTTCTTCCCTGGCTGGAAGCTGTCAAGGAGATTGCTCCCCGCCAAGTGATGATTTATACCATCGACCGCGAAACGCCCGACCATGATTTGCAGAAGGCCACTCATGAGGAACTGGATCGCATTGCGGAACGGATACGTGAAACGGGTATACCGGTAAGTGTTTCTTATTAATAATATACTTATGAAATCAATAGCAATTAAAGATTTAAGCGAGAACTTCTTCGAAGTGATAGGCAAAGAGTGGATGCTGGTTACGGCAGGCAGTAAAGAACATTTCAACACCATGACTGCCAGTTGGGGAGGTATTGGCTGGCTTTGGAACAAGCCGGTGGTGTTTGTCTTTATTCGTTCCGAGCGCTATACGTATGAGTTTATGGAGGAGAACGAATATTTCACCCTTTCTTTTTTAGGAAAGGAAAACCGGAGCATTTACAACCTTTGTGGCAGTAAATCGGGTAGGGAAGTGGATAAGGTAAAGGAAACTGGTCTGAATCCTATCGTTACCGAGCGGGGAAACATTCTCTTTGAGCAGGACCGCCTGGGATTGGAGTGCCGCAAGCTTTTCATTACCGATATGAAAGAAGAACTCTTTCTCGACCATTCCGTCTACGAGCGTTGGTATGGCGGTGACCACGGTGGATTGCACCGGGTTTATGTAGCCGAGATTGTAGATGCCTGGGTAAAGGAATAGCTCCTTTACCACAGTTTCAAGTCATATTCGGCTTCCACCTTCTCTTCTATTTCATCCGGAAGGGCGGGGAAGAAGTCGATACCTGTAATACGTTCCACTTCGTCCACTGTATTGACGTAGCTGTCCAACGGATGATTGCCTGATGCATTCTTATAAATGAAGCCGATGGCTTTGGGGGGATTGCTGTCTGCACACAGAACGACCTTGAAGAATGCTTCGGGCACTGTAATTTTGTGCTTCTTACTAATGGTACGGTGACGTTGGTCATAGAGAATAGGACCGCATACAATGTATATCTTGCCTTCTTCTTGTGCCCAACGGCGGCATGACTCTTCCAGTTCTTTCCAGTCGCCACGGTTTAGATTGTGGTTCTGCGGGCAAATGTTTGTCATGTAGAAGCTCTCTTGCATGGCTTTCCAGTGCCAGCGGTTGTCACCGGCCGGACACATATGTCCGCGGTCCATGCCGGCTCCTTTGTAGTCATCGGTGGTTACTGCCTCGTGCTCAGGCAGGTCGGGGTCGGGCAGGAACTTGTCTGTACGGCTTTCACGCTCCACCAGTTTTTCGGGAGTGAGTTCCCAGGCTACCCAGTTGGGTATCTTTAAATCTTTGTTGTAGGATACTGTGTAGCCTTTCCGCTGGAGAATCTGTTCGGAGACGTTCTTCAGCTTTGCCGGTATTTCAAGGCGTGTGCCTGCCGTGAGTTCTATCTTGGCAGGCGTAGAACTCTTTTGCCTGGCATCCGAAAGTATCTTTGCAACGGGTTCATAGGCAAGGCAGACCGCACATATAAACAATATAAGATAATAGACGCCTTGCGATTGTTTCTTTTTTTTTCGTGCCATGCCGGGATTAGTGTTGGATAATCATTTTGGCCCTTTCCAGTGCCACATTTATGTTCGGACAGATATTTTCTTCGCCCAACAGCTCATAGAAGCCCGATTTTTCCAGTACCTTATGTACCTTTTCATTGACACCGGAGAGCACAATGATTATTTTTTCCTTTTGGGACATCTCACAAAGGCTTGTCAAGTTGTGGATACCGGTAGAATCGATGAACGGAACTTTACGCATGCGGATGATGCGCACTTTGGGGCGGTCGCCCAGCCGCGCCATGATTTCTTCGAATTTGGTGGCGATGCCGAAGAAGTAAGGACCGTTTATTTCATATACTTCCACATCCTCGGGGATTATCAGGTGCTCGTCATTGCTTGCAATGTCCGATTCTGCATTCGGGTCTATTTCATCTTTGATGACGGATATTTCGGTAGTCTCCATGACGCGGCGCATAAACAGCACGCAGGCAATCACCAGACCTACTTCAATGGCAATAGTCAGGTCGAAGATGACGGTCAGGAAGAAAGTAATCAGCAGTACCGTGACATCCGATTTAGGATTCTTCAATAATGCCTTGAACGTACGCCAACCACTCATGTTATAGGATACTATGACCAGTACACCCGCCAGGCAAGCCATTGGGATATACTGTGCCAGCGGCATGAGGAACAGTAGGATAAGCAGCAATACCACTGCATGCACCATGCCTGCTACGGGAGTTTTTCCTCCGTTGTTGATGTTTGCCATGGTACGCGCGATGGCTCCGGTGGCAGGGATACCGCCAAACAGCGGGGTAGCCATGTTGGCAACACCTTGTGCTATCAGTTCCGTGTTGGAATCGTGTTTGTCGCCTATCACACCATCGGCCACGGTGGCAGACAGCAAAGATTCGATGGCACCCAGTACAGCGATTGTAATGGCTACGGGGAACAAGTTCTTTATCGCTTCCCAATCCAGGGCAGGCATCACGGCATCCGGCAGTTCGGCACGGATGCTGAAACGGTCGCCGATGGTATCGATACAATCAATGCCTCCATATACTTTCATCAGCCAGACTGCCACTGTCACCACGATGATGGCAATAAGTGACCCCGGAATCTTCTTCGAGAACCGCGGTGTAATGGCAATGATGAAGATGCTGACAATACTTACAATCGTGTTCCACCAGTTTACGGTATCGAAATGTCGGAAATAAATCATCCATTTTCCTACAAAGTCTCCCGGAACTTTCTCTCCTCCGAACGTCAGCCCGAAAATGTCGGCAATCTGCGTAGTGAAGATGGTGACGGCAATACCGCTTGTAAAACCTACGATGATGGGATAGGGGATAAACTTAATGACAGCTCCCAGCTTGAACACTCCCAGCAGGATGAGCAGTACGCCTGCCATCAGTGTGGCGACAATAAGCCCCGATTCACCGTATTGCTGGATGATGCCATAGATAATGACGATGAACGCACCGGTCGGTCCTCCAATCTGTACCTTGCTCCCACCCATCAGGGAGATGATGAAACCGGCTATGATAGCCGTAATGATACCTTTCTCCGGTGATACGCCGGAGGCGATACCGAATGCAATGGCAAGCGGGAGGGCAACGATACCTACAATGATACCTGCCATCAGGTCTGCCATGAACAGTTCTTTAGAGTAATTTTTTAAAGCCGTGTATAGCTTTGGTCTGAATCCGAACGCTTTCATTATAATCTACTTTTTTATACGTTTTTTTATACAGAATGTAATGTATATATTGCAAATTGCCTGCAAAAGTAGATAAAATAATGGATATTAGTGAACACAACTGTGATGTATTTTGTTTTCCTTATCAGATATGTGCTATTAATTATGTCTGAAATACCTCTTCGGGTTATCGGTGAAGATAGATTCTTTCTATAAGACGATAAATAAATCCGATGGGGCAGAGGTGTGATTATTCCAAACTAAATTCGTAATTTTGTGTTGTTTATAAACAGTACGAACGACATTTATACGTAATTATATTAACTAATAAAAAAAGAGACTATGGCTAAAAGTGTTAAAGGAACTCAGACTGAGAAGAATCTGCTGACTTCATTCGCTGGTGAATCACAAGCAAGAATGCGTTACACTTATTTTGCAAGTGTAGCCAAGAAAGAAGGTTACGAACAAATCGCCGCTATTTTCACAGAAACGGCTGACCAGGAAAAGGAACACGCTAAACGTATGTTCAAGTGGCTGGAAGGCGGTATGGTGGAAATCACCGCTTCTTATCCTGCAGGTGTTATCGGCACTACCCTGGAAAATCTTCAGGAAGCTGCTGCCGGCGAACACGAAGAATGGTCATTGGATTATCCTAAGTTTGCTGATATTGCAGACGAAGAAGGTTTCCCCGAAATCGCTCTTATGTACCGTAACATCGCCATTGCCGAAAAGGGACACGAAGAACGTTATCGCGCTTTTATCCAGAATATAGAGACTGCCAGCGTATTTGCCAAGGAAGGCGAAGTGGTATGGCAGTGCCGCAACTGTGGTTTCATCTACACCGGTAAGGAAGCTCCTCAGGTATGTCCGGCTTGCTTGCATCCGCAGGCTTATTTCGAAGTAAAGAAGTCAAACTATTGATAATGTCTCCTGCTTGTGCAGGTATGGATAACGGGAAACGCCCGGATGCTCTGAAGAAAGCATCCGGGCGCTTTGTTTAAATGACCATGTTCGTTTTCCGTGCCAGTATAGTGGCGCGAGTTTTACTTTAGTTACTTCCCGACGTGCGGATAGTCTATCGTGTAGTGCAGTCCGCGGCTTTCCTTGCGTTCCATGGCTTGCTTTGTTATCAGGTATCCTACGTTTATCATGTTGCGCAGTTCGCACAGCTCTCGGGTAGCCTTGCTCCGCTTGAAGAGTGCTTCTGTCTCCTCGTAAAGTATGTCCAGTCGGTTCCAGGCACGTGTCAACCGGGTATTGCTGCGGACAATACCTACGTATGCCTCCATAATCTGGTTCACTTCCTTCATGCTTTGTGTGATGAGGACACGTTCTTCGGTGGAAATGGTACCTTCGTCGTTCCATTCGGGAATGTCTTCGTTGAAGTCATAACGTTCCAGTACGCTCAGCGCGTGTTTGGCTGCCGCGTCGGCATAAACCACGGCTTCAATCAGTGAGTTGCTTGCCAGACGGTTGCCACCATGCAGTCCGGTGCACGAACATTCGCCGATGGCGTACAGGCGGCGGATGCTGCTCTGTCCGTCCAAATCCACCTTGATGCCACCGCAGAGATAATGGGCGGCGGGGGCTACCGGTATGTATTCCTTTGTAATGTCTATACCGATGCTGAGGCATTTCTTGTATATGTTAGGGAAGTGCTTCTTGGTTTCTTCGGGGTCTTTGTGGGTGACGTCCAGATACACATGGTCCTCACCGCGCTGTTTCATTTCGTTGTCGATGGCACGCGCCACGATGTCACGCGGGGCCAGCGAGAGTCGCGGGTCGTACTTCTGCATGAATTCTTTTCCGTCTTTGGTACGCAGCACGCCGCCATAACCGCGCATGGCTTCGGTGATGAGGAACGAGGGGCGGTCTCCCGGATGGAAAAGAGCTGTGGGATGGAATTGGATGAATTCCATGTCTTTCACTGCTCCCTTGGCACGGTAGACCATGGCAATGCCGTCTCCCGTGGCCACCAGCGGGTTGGTGGTATGGCGGTAAACGGCTTCGCAACCGCCCGTTGCCATGATGGTGACTTTGGAAAGGAAGGTATCCACCTCGCCCGTCGCTTCGTTCAGCACATAGGCACCGTAGCACTTGATGCCGGGGGTGTGGCGGGTAACGATGATTCCCTGGTGATGCTGGGTAATGATTTCCACAGCGTAATGGTCGGTCAGTACGGTGATGTTGGGGTGTTGCTTCACAGCTTCAATGAGGCTGGTCTGTATCTCTGCACCCGTATTGTCCTTATGGTGGAGGATGCGGAATTCGGAGTGGCCGCCTTCTTTGTGCAGGTCAAACTCTCCGTCCTCCTTTTTGTCGAAGTTCACTCCCCATTTGATAAGCTCCTTGATTTGTTCGGGGGCATTGCGCACCACCTTCTCTACGGCTTCACGGTCGCTTATCCAGTCACCCGCAATCATGGTATCTTCGATATGCTTTTCAAAATTGTCTACGGCCAGATTGGTGACAGAGGCGATACCTCCTTGTGCAAAATAAGTGTTTGCCTCTTCCAAACCTGCCTTACAAATGAGGGCTACTGTTCCTTTATGCGCTACTTTCAGCGCAAAACTCATACCGGCAAGTCCGGAGCCGATAACGAGAAAATCGAACTTTCTTACCATAGGTTTTGTGTATTAAACGCCGCAAAGATAGTGTAAACCAAACGTAGAGCAAAATAAGCGGGCTTATTTTTATTTGTTATGTAAGGTATTGTTTCAATACTTCATCCAGGGATTTTTCTTTGGGCAATTCCATGTTCTTGCGCATGCGCGAACGGACTACGTTTACACTATTCCGGTTGATTCCCATGATAAGGGCTATTTCGTCGGTACTTTGGTTCATGCAGATGAGCATGGCCAGCAATTCTTCGTTGCGGGTCAGTTGAGGATAACTTTCGCGGAGCTTGGGCAGATAAGAAGGATGTATGGTGGCAAACGACCGGCGGAATGTGTTCTCATCTTCCCTGCTGAGCAGGCTTTGCACGGTGAGCTGGCGAATGGAGTTGAGGTTATTGGTAGCCATGGCCCGTTCTATTTCTTCCGTCAGTTGTTCGTTGCGGCGGTTCAGGTCTTGCTGCCGGGTAATGAGGGTCTGTATTTCCCGTTTGTTGTTTTCTATAAGCTGGTGGTTGGCCTTCCTTCGGATGATGAAATAGGCTGTAGTGGTGATAAGTAGCAACAGTAATGTAATGGAGATGCAGATGTTGTAGAACAACTGCTGTTGCTGCCATTGCACTTGTGCCGAGAGCAGTTTGTTTTCTTTCTCTTTTTGGTTGGCATCAAACCGGATGTTGGCTGCTGCCACAGCACGTTTCTTTTCGTTATTGTCCAGAGAATCGGCAAACTGTCGGTTACGGATGTAGCAACGAGCAAAATCGTCGTTCATGCCTTTGGCCAGATAGTAATCCATTAATATCTCGTTGGCATCGCGGCCTTCCATGAACTTCATGTTGATGAGGTCTTGTGCAGCCCGGTCTATCAGGTGTATGCCGTTTTGCTCCTTCCCGGTTTGCAGTAAGGCCCGGCCTAGGTGGAGGTTGAGTTGGTATTTGGCCCATTGGGGCATCCGCACGGTATCGGGACAGATGCTAAGGGCAAGTTGCAGTGCTTTTTCCAAAGAGTCGGGATAGTCCAGATAACTGTTTACCGTTTCTACTTTGTTTACGAATACGCCCTTAAAGCTGTTTTGTATCATTGACAACTTTTCTCCCAGCCTGAGGTAGTGGAATACAGAGTCCTTTTGATTCATGTTACGAAAGATCTGGGCACGGTAGCGGTACAAGTCTCCCAGTCCGAAGCTGTCTTTCAGCATGGAGTAGTATTGGGCTTTTTTGTTCATTTCCAGGGCCTGGTCGTACATACCCAGTTCGGCGTAGAGATTAGCTTGTTCTCCGTAGGCAATCACTACATTTCCAGGTGCTATGCTGTCGTTGTAAGTGGCTATGGCTTCTTGGTTAGTGGCTATAGCTTTCTCGTATTCGCCACTGAGGTGGTAATAGATGCCCAACCGTGACATTATCCGCAGCATGTTCGGGAAGTTTCCGCCTTTCCGGTAGACATCTATTGCTTTTTCCAAAATTTGGATAGCTTTGGGTAGATTGTTTCCGGAGTACATGTAGACACCGCTTATGATTTCTGCCTGCCGGATAAAGTCATTGGCACTGGTACAGACCGGTAACTGGAGGTAGTCTTCTGCCAGTCGGACAGCTTCCGGGTTATTGCCATACAGTTGGTTCAGTCCGGCCTTGAAGCTCAGCAGTTCGTGCGGGCAATGTTCGCGGATGAGGGGATGGTTCCCAATGCTGTCCATATAGTCGATGCCGTCTTTGTATTGTTTGGTGTTTATGTAATTGTTCCCGCAGGCATTAAATATCTTGCGGGCATAGTAAATCAGGGTATCTGTAGTTCCGTTTTTTTCTGCCGATTCCAGGATTTCGGGCAAGGTCTGTTTGGCAAGATCCAACGTTTGTCGCGCTTTGTTTTCGAGTAGTAAGGCATTGATTTGTTGAAGGACATTGTTCCAATGCCTCATTTCGTCTTGTTCCGAAGAGGTGGAGCGGTTGGTGCAGGCTACAGCTACGAGAATCAGAAGTAAAAATGAAAGTTTTTTGGCATTCATATTTTGTGGACTGTTTGTTTTGTAAGGCAAAGATATAATTTCTTAATTTAAAATTTACAACAATGGACTTGTTTTTTGTTTCTTGTTAATTATTTGATAATAAATATAATATGAAATTGTATATCAGATTGTATATCGTATTCTTATGGTTAGGTTGTGCATATTTTGCAAATTTGTATCAAAACGATTGTAAATATGTATAATGGTGAAATAAGATACAATGAAAACAAAGAAAACAGTGACACCTTTTAATATGCAGGAGATTGCCAGAGCTTTGCGCGAAATGATTTCGGAAGATTCTCCCAATGCTTCGGAGGCTTTGTTGTCCGGAACTCGTGAGGCTGTATTCCGTGAAATCTTTATTTTTCATTATCCTTCTTTTTTAGAGAAACTTTATCAGTCTATTCCGGAGGTGGATAAGGATGAAGAACTGATATGTATGCTGGTAGCTCTTGGACAGTCTGTAAAGGAGATTGCAGAACTGATTTATTTTTCGCCGGAACGGGTAGAATTGTTATGTGCTTCGGTCTGCCGCAAGCTGAATGTGACGGAAGTTCGAGAAATGGAGATGCTGATGAAGAAGTTGTTATCGTAAAAATACGTACCTTAGCGGCAAAAATCAGATAAAATGAATCGAATCTTTCATGCGCGCATTGCTATGGGGCAGTATCTGTTTCTCATCCTGATAGGTATTCTCGCCGTCTATATGCTTTGGTACAAGTCTCCGTTCCTGGCTGCTATTTTCATGCTTTGGCTGGTGGTTATTATCGAGAAGCTGATTCATACCACCTATACCGTAACGCCCGACGGGAAGTTGGTGCTGTCCTTCGGCCGTTTCTCCCGGAGTAAGGAAATTCTGATGAAAGACATCACTTCTGTGGAGCGTGCTTCTTCCATGCAGGTAGGGCGGTTTGCGGTGATGCGCTATGTGCTCGTGAAATATGGCGAGGGCAAGTGTGCAGTGCTTCTTCCCGTCAAGGAGGAGGAGTTTATCCGGTTACTGGAGGAACGGAGAGGGTGAGCAATAGGGTGTGCCCACGTATGCGATTCCGTTTTAATCTGCCGTTATCGGTTCCATGGTAATGTCTCCTGTGTAGCCTTCCGGAGTTGTTTGTATGAACTTTCCCTTTATCTGTTTTTCCGTTTTTGTATATTCACCTGCGAATGTCAGCGTATAGGTAGCTACAAGCTTGCTGTAGTGTAGTGTTCCTTTTATGATGAGCCGACAGTGAGGTTGTATGCTGATGGTGGAAGTACTGCTGTTTGGACCTTTGGCTTTTGTTGTTTCGCTGCCATATTTTATGGTTGCCCCACTTAACAATAGTTCATCTCCAAACATGTAAGGGGTATTGACGAACACATCTTCTTCCCCCATCCATACAAATGCTTCGGGGTCGTTGCTCTGAAAGGTGGTTTCCTGCCATGTGTCTTCGAAGGGGGAGTTTGTGGTGGTGATACTATTGTTTAAATTGTTTTCCATGATGAAGGGCAGGAGCTCTACATCATACGTACTGAATCCATCCCCTTCTTCAAAAGAGTATTGAATATCTTTGAACAGATATTTTTCAGCATCTTTAATTTCGTCTTTATCATAACAGCCGGTCGTGCAAACAATCAGCATGGCGGACAATACGAGGTGGAATAGTTTCTGTTGTTTCATAGCCTTTACTTTTTGTGGGGATGTACATGCAAAGATAAGTTTATTTTTTGAAACTGTTCATAATAAGCACTTTATTTTCCTGATAATATAGTCTTTCCGTAGAGGCAGATTGTTTTTGAATCATAAATAAAGCTTAATTTTAGCTCTTCTGTTTGCAGTTTTTTGGATGTGGCAGCGTCCATTATGTAAAAAAGAAACGGATATGAACTTGAATTGTGCCATTTTGCATGCGGACCCGGAGATTGCCGGAAGATTGGAAGAGTATATCGGCAAAGTTCCTTTTCTCTCTTTGCACGGAAAGTACGGCAATCCTCTTGAAGCGCTGAAGGATTATTATGAGACAAAAGTGGAAGTTTATTTTGTCGGCATCTATCCGGTGGAAGAAGGTGAAATCAACGGAATGGATTTTTGCAGGCTCTTGTCCTCGTCCACTCGTGTCATTTTCATTACAGACACCGACCGCTATGCTGCCGAATGTTTCCGTCTGGATGCGTTGGACTATCTGATGGACGGGCTCAATTTCTCCACGTTTTTCCAGTCTGTCAGCAAAGCGGCACGCTGGTTCTCTTTGCAGGATGCAGGTACGTCCGCCCCCAAGCAAAGGCAAGGTCCGGAAGAGGTTCCGAAGGTGATTTACATGCGGTGTGACAACCGCATCATGCGGCTCGACCTGGAACGGATAAACTATATAGAAGGTATGGGCGATTATGTGAAGATTTTCTGTAAAGATTCCCCTAAGCCTATCTTGAGCCTATGCAGTATGAAGTACATGGAGGAAAAACTTCCGGCGAACGAATTTATCCGCGTGCACCGTTCTTTTATTGTCCGCATGGACTGCATCAGCGCCATCGGGCGCAGCACATTGCTCATCGAGCAGAAGGATGTCCCCATTGGCGATGCTTACCGCGAAAGGGTGAAAGGGTATGTGTCCAGGCTGGCAGTGTTGTAATACCCTGTTTTCAGATACTATATACTTTGTTTGTTGGATCTATAGTTCCAGCGTGCTGCATCTATATATGCAACGCGTTGCATATATAGATCCAACAAATGATAATCATTCGGTGTAAAATCCGTGTAATCTGTGGTGAACCGGAACCTTGTATTACTTTAGTTTTGCTCTCGAAATCCTTTCCCCGAACGTCAAGTTCAGATTCAGGCTGAATCGGCTTTCCTGCATCAGATTGCTGCGTGTGTTCAGTTGTTTCCGCCAGGTGGCGCCCAGCGAAAGATAGGAGTACCGGATGGGGAAGCTCGCCCCTACACTGGCTTCCAGATACTGCATCTTCCCGCCTTTCAGGTTGATATAGGAGTTGCCGAAACCTATTCCGCCCATCAGCTCGGTGGAACGTGCCAGGCGTGGCTTGGTAATGTAGCTGCCTCCCAGGTTCACTTTGTGCTGGTTCTCGTATTTCATGGAAGTGTAGGAGGAGGAGTTGCGGCTCCAGTCCAGGTAGTTGTAGTCGGCGGTCAGCACCCAGCGTTCGGTGGTCATGCTGAGGCCGGTGCCGAGGTGCATGGGCAGATATTGTGTACGGCTGTGGTATCCTTTATCGAGGTTCTCGCTGGTAGATGAGTTGCTGTAAGTCAGTGTATTGTCGTGGCTGATGGGAAGGGAGGGAGCAAATACCAGCCCTGCCGCCCACTTCCGTTGTCCGGTCGCACCCCATTCGTAATGTATGCCGAAGTCCGCATAAAAGGCCCGTTTAGAAGATTCGTACTTTACGACGGCGCTTTCCTGCGTTTCGCTTTGCGTCACTGTGCCCGCTATCATCCCCAGGTTGATGCCGACCGACAGTTGCCTGCTCAGTGCAAAGGCATTGGTGACGTAGCACCGGTATAGTCCGCCCGTACCCTCAAAGAGCGAGTAGGTGTAGTTGCCGGGCATTCCCTCTATCTCTTCTTCGGTCTGGATGACATAGCCCACACTGCTGTATGGTGCTGCACCTACAAGGGCATACCAGCGCGGCAGGACACGGAAGCTCATGCTGATGCGGTTGGGGTTGCCGGTGAAGTTGGAGCTGTGTTCGCTCAGAAAGGAGTAGCGGGCATATGAGGCAGATACACCCACATCGAACGTGAAGCAGGCGGTGTCCATGCGGGTGATGGCTGCGGGGTTCAGCGTGTTCAGAAATCCGGTACGGTTCAGGGCGATGCCCGTGTTGCCCATGCCGGCATAACGTCCGCCGTCACCGGCACTCAGTTCGCCCACTCCGTACATGGAGGTGGGCAGGTTGGTGGTGTTCTGGGCCACGGCGGTGAGGCTTGCCGTACACAGACTGCACAGCAGAAGGGGAATCCGGTAATGGCGTTTCATTGCTCGTTGTATATTTTGAATCTTACGTCTAATCTGCATTGGTTTTCTTGTTCGGGGTCGTTGGTGAAGATGACCTGGTTGAAGGTGGTGGTGCTTTCTTCGTCTGTCAGACTCATCAGCAGTTTCTGCCGCTTGATGCCCGAAGTGCCGTAGTTGTTGCGGATGAATTCGGTGAGGTCGAAGGAGTAGTAGGTCTCTTTCCCGTACATCTCGTCGATGGTCAGGTCGCCGGTCTGTACGGTTACGCCGTCACTGCCGTATACGTAGTCCTCCAGCACATTGTTCTCGTCCGTGATATAAAGGCGGATGTCATTGGGAAGCTGGCTCACTTCGTTGTAGCTCCGGGCCAGAGGATAGAGGTAGAGTGTGGCGCTCTCTATGGAGACTATCTGTCCGGTACTTCCGAGGCTGTTGAGGTAGGGGAATTCCAGTTGGTTGTAGTAACCCGTCAATCCCTGCATATAGGCCAGGCAACCCATGTCGCTGGAGTGGACGAGGTTCTCTATTCCGCTTTTCAGGGAAGCAAGGTGGGTGCCGGTGGGGTCGTGCCGGATACCGGTATAGGCATAGTCGGTGTTTACGTTGAAAGTCAGCACTTGTCCGGTCCGCTGGTTGGAGACTTCCTGATAGTGGAGGTTGATGCTCATGGCAGAGTCGTTCACCATGAATCCGGTGATACACTGCCCGTCGTTTTCGGGAACAAAGGCCAGTCCGGGGAATTTCTTCTTGAACTTGTCTTGGGTATCGAAGTAGTCATCCTGGGCCACGAGGTCATTCAGCAGTTGTTGTCCCCATGAGTCGGGCAGGCGGACGCTTACTTCCTTCTTCCGCCCCGGGCAGGGGGTGAAGGTAAAGCTGAAGAGCGGGGTATCTTCCGTCGGGAGTACGGTGCTGTTGTAAAGGTCCTCGTCGTTGTCCAGCACGATAGGGTTTTTCAGCCGGTAGATGGAGATGCGCTGTTGCGTCAGGGTATCTCCCCAGAAATGGCCCGAAGGTATCATTCGCAGTACGAGGGAGTCGAGGGTATAGGTATAGTCTGTGTTGGGGGTGAAGTCGGACGTGGAGTATTCGGCATAGTAGGTGGCGGATACTTCTCCCCAGGCGCTGCTCCGGTAATGTCCCAGCTGGCAGATGCTGTCGCCCCGGGTCTCTATGGAGTCTAGCAGGATGGTGCTGATGTCTACCGAGCAGGTGTCTGCGTATACATTATAGAAGGAGCTTTCCACGAGGCTCTTTCCAAGCTGCGAGTTCTCGTCCTGGCAGGCGCAGAAGATAGCGAGGACTGCGAATAAGCTGTACAATGACTTCTTCATTTCTGTTCTTTTAGTTGGCGGCAAAGGAAAGGCAAAACTTTTATATCTTCCTACAAAAATCGGCGTTCGGACGGTTTTTATCGGTAAAGGCGTTTAACGGGAATTTCGGACTGTTCGTCGGTTATTTTTGTCGGTGTGGTTGCGGTGGTTTACTTTTGCGGACAGACAAAAAGGACCTCCCGCAGCTTCTTGTTTTGGAAAGTGGGAAGTATAAAGCTTAATCATTAAAAAAACAATAAACAATGAACAGACTATTGGTAGGAATAATGTTGCTGGCCATCGTGTGCATTGCCGGCAGTTGTACGGACGAGGATGAATACACTCAGGGGCAGTGGATGAAGAAAGCCAGCTATAACGGTGTGTACCGCGCTTATGCCTCCGGCTTCACCATCGGCAATTATGGATATTTGTGTGGCGGCTTCTACGGAGCGAACAAGGATTACCTGAACGACCTTTGGGAGTATGACATGAGCCGGAACAGCTGGACGCAGTGTGCCGACATGCCCGTTGCCGGGCGCAAGGCTGCCGTGGGCTTTGCCGTGAATGGCAAGGGATACATTACGACCGGTTCCGTAAAGGACGGCTCCTCGTCCTACTGTGTAGCAGATACCTGGGAGTATGACCCTGCCACGGATACCTGGACACGGAAAGACGACTTCAAAGGCGGAGTACGCGACGGTGCCCTGGCTTTCAGTATAGGCGGATATGGCTATGTCGGTACGGGCTGCAACAGCGACGCTACCGGCAGCGAGAGTGCCTACAAGATGGACTTCTACCGTTTCAACCCCAATGGCGCCGAAGGTTCGCAATGGGAAGCGGTGAGCGGGTATGGAGGCGAGAAGCGCTACTTCGGTACGGCATTCGTCATCGATGAGGTGGCCTACATCTGTTGCGGGCGAAACAACAGTACTGACCTGGTGGATTTCTGGAAGTTCGACGGAAGCAACTGGACCCAGTTGCGTGACATTGCCGATACGGACTCCGACAATGATTATGACGATGACTACGCCATCACACGGTCCGAAGCCGTATCCTTCGTCATCGGGGGCAGAGGGTTTGTGGCTACGGGAATACGTAACAGCACTTCCCTGAGCAGCGACTACTGGCTGTACGACCCTGACAAAGACTTATGGTACGGCGATTCCGACGACGACTTTACCCCCATTACAGATGTGCATAATTATCCTTCCGGCGCTTCTTCGCGCAGGGCTGCCGTTGGTTTCTCTACCGGCGAACGTGGTTTTGTGCTGACGGGAACAAGCGGTACCAGCTACTTTGATGATGTGTACGAACTTCTGCCCGATGAGGAAGAGGAAGTCTGATTCGCCCCATAACTGAACGGAACTTATGAAGCTGATGTTTATGATGATAAAGATAGGTGTACCGGCTGTGATGGCGGTATGCCTTTCTTGCTGTTCGGGTCATACTGCCGGCGGTGGCAATGAGTTGAAATGCCGGGTGATGGAGGTGGAAGGCGGTTATGGCTATGTGGTACTGCATGGAGCCGATACCCTGATATATCAGCCTTTTATACCTGCTTTGAGCGGTCGCATGCCGTTTGCCACAAAGGCGGAAGCGCTGGCGGCCGGCCGGTTGGTATGCCGTAAGCTTGCCGATGGGCGAGCTCCGGCATTGAGCAGGGAGGAGGTGGAGTCTTGTCTGACAGACACCGGACTCTAATCTTCTAAAGAATCCTTTACTTCGTGATGTATTTCCGAGCAGTCATAAGGGTATCTCTGCATGAATTTACCCTTGAGTATCTTCTTTGTATCGCTACCGGGACGTGAAAGAGTGGCGGTGAATGTCACTTGAAGCCGTTTGTAGTAGATGGTTGAAGTGTATATGTTCCATTTCATGCCCACTATATCCATTTCAAAATGTTTATATCTCAATTCGTCTTCTTTGTAGTACTTGCCTTGGGCAAGGAAGAATAGCTGTTGTTGCCCCATCACCACCTTTCCGTCTTCTATACGGTCGGGCAGGTAGATGCTGCGTTTCTTCGGGTCTATCCAGTTGAAGACATCGTTGGAGTGGTCGTTGAGCAAGAATGCGTATTCTGTCCATTTGTTGATGAACGGATAATGGTCATGCTTTCCGGTTGTGTTGCCCATAGTTTCATCTTTATAGGTACTCTTGTCGGGTTCCGTCCCGGCTTCTTCCACCCCGTCATTATTTCCCACGCTGTATTCAATGGATTCTATCTGATAGAAATTCTCGCATGGCGCTTGCCGTATGGTGATTTGTTCTTTGTAGAAGCCCGTCTTCATCTCAAGGTTGAGGATAAGCCCGCGTTTTTCTCCGTCGAAATTATCTTCAGTCTTTAGTGTGAGCCGGGTTTCGTTCTCGCGGGTGAGGTCAAACCAGCGGAAGTGAAGGCTTCCCAAGCCTTCCAACTGTAGGGGGCGGTTGTTGTTATCTACCATTGTGATTCCGTCGAGGGTAGTGATGGAGGCAATGCGCCAGTCACTACGTGTCAGGTCTATCTGCAGGGTAGAGCCATCTCCATTCAGAGTAGTTTCCTGCATGGGTGAGAGGCGAAGGTCATCGTCGTTGCTACAAGCTGTCAAGCCGCAAAGAAAAAGAGCGAACAGAAGGATGGGTTGGAATAAGTCAGTCGTTTTCATGTTGGTTATTATTTGATTTATGTCCATTGGACGTGGCATTCTTTGTAAATGCTGCCCGACAAAGATAATTATTTCCTCTTTACGCTGTATTCTCCGAAAGAAAGAAGTGTTCTTTTTTGTCGGATAATACGGGTTTTATTAACTTGCGCACAAATTATCGCTAATCATTAACCACTAACCATTAATTCCATGAAATACCAAGTTGCCATTATCGGTGGAGGTCCTGCGGGATATACTGCTGCCGAAGCTGCCGGAAAAGTAGGATTGAGTGTCGTACTATTTGAGAAGCAGAGTCTCGGTGGAGTGTGCCTGAATGAAGGGTGTATCCCTACCAAGACCTTGTTGTATTCGGCCAAGACCTATGACGGAGCCCGCCATGCTGCAAAGTATGCGGTCAGTGTGCCCGAAGTATCGTTCGATTTGCCCAAGATTATTGCTCGCAAGCAGAAGGTAGTGCGCAAGCTGGTATTGGGAGTCAAAGGAAAGCTGACTGCCCATGGTGTGACGATTGTCAGCGGAGGGGCCACAGTGACGGACAAGAATCATGTGGAGTGCGGCGGAGAAACCTACGAATGCGATAACCTGCTGCTCTGCACCGGTTCCGAAACCTTTGTCCCTGCCATTCCCGGCATAGACAAAGTGTCCTATTGGACTCATCGTGATGCACTGGATAACAAGGAACTGCCCGCTTCGCTTGCCATCATCGGCGGCGGTGTCATCGGTATGGAGTTCGCTTCTTTCTTCAACAGCCTGGGAGTGCAGGTAACCGTCGTCGAGATGTTGGACGAGATACTGGGAGGCGGTATGGACCGAGAGCTGGCGGGTATGCTCCGTGCAGAGTACGCCAAGCGGGGAATCAAGTTCATGCTGAGTGCAAAAGTAGTGTCTGTCATGCCGGATACTGCCGAAGCTTCTTCCCTTATCCAGGTGAATTATGAAACAGCCGACGGTCCCGGTTCCGTCGTTGCCGAACGGCTTCTGATGAGTGTCGGGCGCCGTCCGGTAATGAAAGGCTTCGGATTGGAGAATCTGGGCTTGGAAAGAACGGAGCGCGGAAATGTCTTTGTCAACGGACAGATGCAGACTTCAGTTCCCGGAGTATATGCTTGCGGCGACTTGACGGGATATTCCTTGCTGGCGCATACAGCCGTCCGCGAGGCGGAAGTAGCCATACATTCCATCATTGGCAAGAAGGATGCCATGAGCTACCGTGCCATCCCCGGCGTGGTATATACTAATCCCGAAATAGCCGGTGTGGGCGAGACAGAAGAATCCCTGCAGAAGAGAGGCGTTGCCTATCGTGCTGTGAAGCTTCCGATGGCGTACAGTGGTCGCTTTGTAGCAGAGAATGAAGGAGTGAATGGCGTCTGCAAGTTACTGTTGGGCAGTGACGATACCGTATTGGGGGCACATGTCTTGGGTAATCCCGCTTCGGAAATCATCACGCTGGCAGGCATGGCTATTGAACTGAAACTTACTGCCGATGAATGGAAGAAGATTGTCTTTCCGCACCCCACGGTGGGAGAGATATTCAAGGAGGCATTGTAGAACCCATGACTATTGTTTCATATAAACATAAAAGATGAAAACCGTAAAGCTAATCACCTGCGACGATGCCTTTCAGGCACATGTTATTCAGGGTGCCTTGAAGAATGAGGGCATTGCGTCTGTTTTGCATAATGAAAACATGTCTTCCGTGATGCGCGGATATGTCCGTGATGTCACGGGAGTGGATATATTTGTCTATGAGGACGAATATGACAATGCCCTCCGTCTGCTTGAACGGAACCAGATGATTCCGGAACAGTTGAGGTACTGCCCCCATTGCGGTTCGGATGAGATTAAGTTTGTGCTGAAGAAGAGCCATCGGGTGCGTGCTGTGGTGGCTGCTGTTATTGCGGCATTGTCGGCCGCACCTCCGGGCACTGAGCATTGGGAGTATGTATGCAGGAAGTGCGGCACTCATTTTGAGAAGCCGGTGGCGAAAGGAACAGTTGAAGAATAATCAGGTGTTTATTCTTTTAACCGCTTTTCAATCCAGTCCCGGTTTTTACGTCCCAATCGGCTTTCCGCAAAATCCAGGAAAGCCGATGTGTCTGTTATATGGGCTTGGATGACACCTGCC
Organism: Bacteroides sp. AF39-16AC; assembly: GCF_003602735.1. Lineage (NCBI taxonomy): Bacteria > Pseudomonadati > Bacteroidota > Bacteroidia > Bacteroidales > Bacteroidaceae > Bacteroides > Bacteroides sp. AF39-16AC. The sequence goes on from NZ_QTLN01000021.1 coordinate 52,175, forward strand.
AGAAAGTTGAAGAAAGGTTCTTCACCCACTCGGACAAGCAGGTCGGCGAGTAGTACTGACCCTTTCCTATAGAGGGCAAGATGCGCTTCGCGGTCGTTGCGGTCAATACCCCAGATAGGACGGATATGGCGTGTTTCCTTACGGTAGGCGTCGATGTAAGCGGCATAGGCTTTTTCGCCGCGGGCGTGGCGTATGTATTGCAAAGCACTGAATTCGGCAAAAGATTCGTTCAGCCAGTCGTGCCAAGATTCCACCGGAGCCTTGTTCCACCAGAAGTGGCCGATTTCGTGGGCGGTGTTCTTGAGTACATATTCATTGAATGTTCGGGAACTGAGCATAATGAAATTTTTACGGCTGTACCCTCCTGAGGTGCCGGAAGCTGAAAGCAGGAATTTCATGTAAATATCCTCATCTCCCGCAATTTTATAAAGGCGTCGGAAGAATTTCAAGGCATTGTGGCAACATTGAAGTGCCGAGTCTGCACCGGCATCCGGGAAGTCTGTATAGATAAGTTCAATGGTAGTTCCGTTATCATTGATGCGGCGGCTTTTCAGCATGGGTGAAGCCAGGATAACATTGTCGAAATTCTCCCAAGGTTGTTCCATTTCCCACATCCCTTCTTCTGTATGGGAAATAATACCTGAGCCGCTCACCGTATAACCGTCAGTGATGCCGATTCGTAAGTGCGAATAATCTGCCCGGTTACCGTTGCAGACAGGATACCATCCCGTATAGTAACCAAGTTCAATCCAATGGTCATTGAATGATTTTGCAGGGCCCTGCACTTCCTGCATGTAGAGTGTGTAACGGGTATTTATGCGGCAGCGGTCATCGGCTCCTGCCGGCCGGTAGAGGGTCAAGGTCCGTCCGTCGGGAATGAATTGGGCAGGTGCCGGGGCAAGCGTATCGAAACGGTAGGTTATCTCCCGGCTGCTGTGGCGTAGTGTGTCGATACGGGCATGGCGCCATAGTACCAACGAGATTGAGTCACTGTCCTGGAAATCGACTTCAAACGAACCGCCAACTTCGACTTGTCGGTTCGGTACATCAATCTGTACGGTTAAGTCATAACTGACAATGCGCGGAGATTCTTGTGCCCGAAGCATGGGGGAGAAAAGGAGGCATATTGTAAAGCTGGCAATTGTAAGTTGTAGTTTCATGGTACATCAATTTTAGAGTGATAGTAACTGGGAGATTTTGCCTATGCAATCTATGCAAAAGTAGTATTTTTAAAGGAATATTAAGATGGATGGCTGGATATAATTTATGAAAAGACTACCTGGTTATTGTTCATTTGTAAGATTGTCGTACTTTTGCCTTTAAAGATAAATATATTTATGAAAAGGATATTGTTGCTGTTAATTTTATCCGTCTGCCTGCTCCCATTGTGGTCCCAAGAGACGGTAACTCCGGTGAAGCCGCTCTCTGCGCGGATTGATGCGTTGATAGAACACAAACTTCCCGCAGGCTCTAATGTGGCCATTTCGGTCTATGACCTGACTGCCGGCAAGCCCTTGTACGGCTATCAGGCGGACAAGCTTTCCCGTCCCGCTTCCACTATGAAGCTGCTGACCACCATTACCGCCCTTTCCCGTCCCGAAGCCGACGAGCCGTTCCGTACGGAAGTGTGGTATCAGGGAACCATTGAGCGCGATACCTTGCAGGGGAATATGTATGTGATAGGCGGTTACGACCCGGAGTTTGATGAAGAGGCATTGGATTCCCTGGTGGCTGCCGTGGCCCGTTTCCCCTTCTCTGTCATCAAAGGCAAGGTGTATGGAGATGTCTCCATGAAAGACTCCTTGTACTGGGGCAGCGGCTGGTTGTGGGATGATACTCCCTATTCCTTCCAGCCCTACCTCTCACCGCTGATGCTGAATAAAGGAGTGGTGAAGGTTACCGCCACACCCGGCGAACGGGGCGACAGCGCACGCCTTGAATGCACTCCCGCCTCTTCCTATTATACACTGACGAACAAGACCCAAAGCCGTACCCCTTCTGCCGGACGTTTCCGTGTGTCGCGCGACTGGCTGGTGAACGGGAACAACATCACCGTGACGGGCAACGTCGATGCCCGCCGTGCAGGTACGGTCAATATATTTTCTTCGCAGGACTTCTTCATGCATACCTTTATGGAACGGTTGCAGGCACGAGGCATCCGGTGCATTCCGGCGGTAGATGCGGAAGTCTCTTACCTCTTCGGCGAGTTCAGGCAAGACAGCCTCTCCGTACGGATGGCTTCCTACGAAACTTCCGTGCAGGATGTGGTGAAACAGATAATGAAGGAGAGCGATAATCTCAATGCCGAAGCCATGCTCTGCCGGTTGGGTGTGCAGAGCAGCGGAAAGAAGCGTGTCTCTGCCGAGGACGGGCTTTCTGCCATCCGCATGCTGATAAAAGAGATGGGATATAACCCCGATAGGTATAATCTGGCAGATGGTTGCGGCCTTTCCAATTACAACTACATTTCACCGGAACTCTTGGTTTCTTTCCTGCGATATGCCTACTCGCGTACGGATGTTTTCCAGAAATTTTATAAGGCTTTGCCCATTGGCGGCGTGGACGGTACACTGGAGTTCCGCATGAAGAAAGGCACCCTTTCCCACAGAAATGTACATGCCAAGACGGGTTCCTTTACCGCCATCAACTGCCTGGCCGGCTACCTTAAAGCCCGCAACGGACACGAGATAGCCTTTGCCATCATGAACCAGAATGCACTGTCGGGCAGGGAAGCACGCGCTTTCCAGGATGCGGTGTGTGATGAAGTGATACGTTGAGGTTTAGCCATCGTAAAGTTGACCTTTAGCGTCGTAAAGTTAAGGTTTAGCTTCCTAATGCAGACCTTTACGGAGTGAGCCCCAAGAGTAGGGGAAATCATTCCTCTTTCGTATTGCGGTAGCGTGCCGGAGACATACCCAGATAAGACTTCACATACTTCCCGAAGAAAGACTGGTTGGGGAAATTAAATTCTTCTGCAATCTCCTTGATGGACTTGTCCGAATGCTTTAGCCGGTACTTGATGTGTTCAATGGCATTCTCGTTTATCAAGTCCAGCGGTGTACGTCCGCATGCCTGCTTGATGACCTTCGAAAAGTGTTTGGGACTATAGCAGAGTGCATCGGCATAATATCCTACAGAACGGTGTATGCCGTTGTCTTTGGACAACATCTCTATAAACTTACGCAGGATATAGTCGGACTGTTTGATGCTTTCTTTTGTATCGACTGTCATTTCTGAAGGGTTCACTTCTTTGTTGAGGTGTCCCAACATCTCACAGAAAATGGCAGAAAACAAGTATTGCATCACTTCCCTGTGATAGTGATGAGGCTCGTCGTTTATCTTTGCCATAAGCAGTTCTCGGTAGAATTTGAAGATTTCCTTGTCCCCTTCCTCCCCGACAGACTTTATGGGATTGTTGTGGATATGCATAACGGTATTCCATGTATCCTTCTCCATCTTGACCACGCGTTGTAGGAACTGTGTGGAGAATGCGGCAAGCCTTATCTTGTGCTTTGGGCTTACCATCGCGTGGCTGATAATGGTATTGGGAAGGCCGAGCAGTAAGTCGCCTGCTTCCAGTTGGTAGGTTTTGTAGTTGACGTCCAACTGGATGCAGCCTTCTAGACAGATAGCGATAAGGAAGCATCCCAATCTTATTGTATCTTCATTGTAGGGGCTTCCCTCCAGACTGTTGATTATGACAAAGTCATTGTCTACATAGTCAAGGACATGTTCGCTGTTTTTAAAGTCCGCGATTTCTACGATTTTTATGTTCCCTTTCTCCATATTCTTCCTTTTTCGTTTTGCAAAGTTGGTGAATAATGGGAAATATGGGATGTTCCATTATGCGGCTTTCTTGTTCTATATATCATTTATAGACAATTCATTATCCTTAAAAAAGATGAATGTCGAAAAAGGAACATCTTTGGAGTGTAATTGGTCATTATGGCGTTGTTCCTTTCTCCTACTTTTGCCACCAGTTTTAACAAAAAGACAATGAGAAAAAGTATGATTACATTGAACAGGAAATGGAGACGGCTGATAGGGATTGTCGGTTGTACAATGTGTTTGGCATCTTGCAAGCAGGCATCGGATGCTTCCGGAATGAAACCTTCTTATGCTACCATGAAAGTGGAGGCGACGGACAAAGAGCTTTCCACTTCGTACTCAGCAACGATACGCGGACGGCAGGACATAGATATTTATCCGCAAGTGTCGGGTACCATCGAGAAGTTGTGTGTGACCGAGGGGCAGAAGGTGCGCCGGGGACAACTGCTTTTCATCATCGACCAGGTTCCCTACAAGGCTGCACTCAAAACGGCCGTTGCCAATGTGGAAGCGGCACGTGCCGTACTGGCTACTGCCGAACTGACTTATAACAGCAACAAGGAACTGTATGCGCAGAAAGTGGTTTCGGAATTCAGCCTGAAGACTGCCGAAAACAGCTACCTTACCGCCAAGGCGCAACTCTCGCAGGCCGAGGCCCAGGAGATAAGCGCACGCAACAACCTCTCCTATACGGAAGTGAAGAGTCCCAGCGACGGGGTGGTGGGGGCATTGCCCTACCGTGCAGGGGCATTGGTCAGCCCCAGCTTGCCGCAACCGCTGACAACGGTCAGTGACAACAGCGACATGTACGTTTACTTTTCCATGACCGAGAACCAGTTGCTTGCCCTGACCCGCCAATACGGAAGCATGGACGAGGCATTGAAGAACATGCCTCAAGCGGAACTGAGACTGAACGACAATTCCGTCTATGACAAGAAAGGAACCATCGAGTCCATCAGTGGCGTCATTGACCGTCAGACGGGTACGGTAGTGGCACGTGTGGTATTTCCCAATGAATCGCGCCTGCTCCACAGTGGGGCGTCGGGCACGGTGGTGGTGCCTACCACTTATAAGAACTGTATTGTGATTCCGCAAGAGGCCACCGTGCAGTTGCAGGACAAGACAGTGGTATATAAGGTAGTGGATGGCAAGGCCGTTTCTGCCTTGATTACCGTGGCCGGAATAAATGACGGACGCGAATACGTAGTGCTGGACGGACTGGAAGTCGGCGACGAGATTGTTTCCACAGGTGCCGGACTGCTGCGCGAAGGAACGCAAGTGAAATGATGATTGCTATTTTATCAACTATCAATGACCAATTAAGATGAAAGGAAACATATTTATAAAACGGCCGGTGATGGCTATCTCCATCTCCGTACTGATTCTGGTGATAGGGCTCATTTCGCTCTTTACGCTGCCGGTGGAACAATATCCTGACATTGCACCTCCTACGGTATATGTCAGTGCCAACTACACCGGTGCCGATGCCGAAGCCGTGCTGAACAGTGTCATCATGCCGTTGGAGGAGAGCATCAACGGTGTGGAGAACATGATGTACATCAGCTCTACCGCCACCAATGCCGGTTCTGCCACCATACAAGTCTATTTCAAGCAGGGCACGGACCCCGACATGGCTGCGGTGAACGTACAGAACCGCGTATCCAAGGCGCAGGGACTGCTGCCCGCCGAAGTGACGAAAATCGGTGTGACTACCCAGAAGCGGCAGACCAGCTTCCTGCAAATCGGCGCTTTGGTGAGCACCGACGGGCGCTACGACCAGACGTTCCTTGCCAATTACCTCGACATCAACGTGATTCCGCAAATCAAACGTATCGAAGGTGTGGGTGACGTAATGGAGCTGGGTGATACCTACAGTATGCGCATCTGGCTGAAACCGGAACGGATGGCGCAGTATGGACTGGTTCCTTCGGATGTGACCGCCGTATTGGGCGAGCAGAACATCGAAGCGCCTACCGGTTCGCTGGGCGAGAATTCAAAGAACGTGTTCCAGTTTACGATGAAGTATCGCGGACGTCTGAAGAGTGTGGAGGAATTCCAGAACACGGTGGTACGCTCGCAGAGTGACGGTTCCGTGCTCCGTCTGAAGGACGTGGCGGATGTGGAGCTGGGTACGCTGACCTATAGTTTCCGCAGTGAGATGGACAGCAAGCCGGCGGTACTTTTCATGATGTTCCAGACGGCAGGCTCCAACGCAACCGCCGTCAACAAGCAGATTACCGCACAGATAGACGAGATGAGGAAGAGCCTGCCCGAAGGGACGGAATTTGTGACGATGATGAGTTCCAACGACTTCCTCTTCGCTTCCATACACAATGTGGTGGAGACACTGGTCATTGCCATTATACTGGTAATTCTGGTGGTGTATTTCTTCCTGCAGGACTTCAAGAGTACGCTTATACCCTCCATTTCCATTATCGTGTCGCTGGTCGGCACGTTTGCCTGCCTGGTGGCTGCGGGGTTCAGTCTCAATATCCTGACGCTGTTTGCGTTGGTGCTTGCCATCGGTACGGTGGTGGACGATGCCATCGTGGTGGTGGAGGCGGTGCAGTCCAAGTTCGATGCCGGATACAAGTCCCCTTACCTTGCCACGAAGGATGCGATGGGCGATGTGACGATGGCCATCATCTCTTGTACCTGCGTGTTCATGGCGGTATTTATCCCCGTGACGTTTATGGGCGGTACTTCGGGCGTGTTCTATACGCAGTTCGGTGTCACGATGGCAACGGCGGTGGGCATCTCCATGATTTCGGCATTGACGCTTTGTCCCGCCTTGTGTGCCATCATGATGCGTCCGTCGGACGGTACGAAGAGTGCGAAGAGCATCAACGGACGGGTGCGTGCGGCATACAATGCCTCGTTCAACGCCGTGCTGGGCAAATATAAGAAAGGTGTGATGTTCTTCATCCACCACCGCTGGATGGTGTGGACTTCATTGGCGGCTACCGTCGTATTGCTGGTTTACCTGATGAGTACCACCAAGACGGGGCTTGTGCCGCAGGAGGACCAGGGTGTCATCATGGTGAACGTCAGCACGTCTCCGGGAAGCACGCTGGAAGAAACCACGAAGGTGATGAACAAGCTGGAGGACATCCTGAAAAACACTCCCGAGATAGAACACTATTCCAAGGTGGCAGGATACGGATTGATGTCCGGTCAGGGCACTTCCTACGGTACCATCATCATCCGTCTGAAGGACTGGGGCGAGCGGAAGGGGAGCGAACACACGTCCGACGCTGTGGTGGCCCGTCTCAATGCACAGTTCTACGGTGTGAAGGAGGCACAGATATTCAGCTTCCAGCCGGGTATGATTCCGGGCTATGGTATGGGTAACTCCCTGGAGCTGAACCTACAGGACAGAACGGGTGGTGACATGGCTACGTTCTACGAGGCAGTGATACAGTTTCTGGGTGCGTTGAACCAGCGTCCCGAAGTGGCTATGGCGTATACCTCTTATGCCATGAATTTCCCGCAGGTATCGGTAGATGTGGATGCTGCCAAGTGCAAGCGTGCGGGTATCTCGCCGGGTGCGGTGCTCGACGCATTGGGCAGCTATTGCGGCGGTGCCTATATTTCCAACTACAATCAGTTTGGCAAGGTGTACCGCGTCATGATGCAGGCATCGCCCGAATATCGTCTGGACGAACAAGCACTGGGTAATATGTTTGTGCGCAACGGTACGGAGATGGCTCCGGTCAGCCAGTTCGTGACGTTGAACAAGGTGCTCGGTCCGGAGACGGCAAACCGTTTCAATCTGTACAGCGCTATCGCCGCTAATGTGAATCCGGCGGAAGGATATTCGTCCGGTGAAGTGCAGAAAGTGATTGCGGAAGTGGCAGAACAGACATTGCCGCTGGGCTACGGTTACGAGTACGGAGGTATGGCACGTGAGGAAGCCAATACTGGTGGTGCGCAGACTGTCTTTATTTATGCCATCTGTATCTTCCTTATCTATCTCATCCTGGCATGTCTTTATGAGAGTTTCCTGATACCGTTTGCGGTCATCTTCTCCGTACCGTTCGGGCTGATGGGTTCATTCCTCTTTGCCAAGGTTCTGGGATTGGAGAACAACATCTATTTGCAGACGGGTGTGATTATGCTGATTGGCTTGCTCGCCAAGACGGCCATCCTGATTACGGAGTATGCCATCGAGCGGCGCCGCAAGGGAATGGGCATTGTGGAATCAGCTTATTCGGCCGCCCAGGTCCGTTTGCGTCCTATCCTGATGACGGTGCTGACGATGATATTCGGTATGCTTCCGCTGATGTTCTCGAGTGGTGCGGGCGCCAACGGTAACTCTTCGCTGGGTACGGGCGTAGTAGGCGGCATGCTCATCGGAACGCTAGCGCTGCTTTTCGTCGTTCCGGTGTTCTACATCATCTTCGAGTACTTACAGGAGAAGGTTCGTCCGCCAATGGAGGAAGAAGCCGATATGCAGGTATTGCTTGAAAAGCAGAAGAGTGAGGCAGAACGGGCGAAAGATTGAGGAAAATAAAATAAAAACAGATTGGAACAATGAAGAAACATATCATCCTATTGTCCGCCGCCGGTTTGCTGTTCAGCAGTTGCGGCGTGTACACCAAATACAAACCCGCTACCGAGGTCCCCGACGGCCTCTATGGGGAAGAAATGGCAGCTTTTACGGAGAGCCTCGCCGGTTCTCCGGCTGCCACCGAAGACAGCCTGGACCTTGGCCTGGGCGGCATGGACTGGCACGAGCTTTTCACCGACCCACATCTGCAGGCACTCATCGGACAAGGGTTGCAGAACAATACCGACTACCAGTCGGCACAGCTCCGCGTGGAGGAAGCCGAAGCTACCCTGCTGTCCGCAAAGCTTGCCTTCCTGCCCTCCTTTGCCCTTGCGCCGCAGGGCACGGTGAGCAGCTTTGACAGCCGCAAGGCCACACAGACCTATTCGCTGCCCGTCACTGCCAGTTGGGAGCTGGATATTTTCGGCCGCATGCGCAATGCCAAGAAACAGTCGAAGGCGCTCTATGCGCAGAGCCGGGACTATCGCCAAGCGGTGCGCACCCAGCTCATTGCCGGGATAGCCAATACCTACTATACCCTGTTGATGCTGGACGAACAACTTGCCATCTCCAGGCAGACGGAAGAGACTTGGAAGGAAACCGTTGCTTCTACCCGTGCGCTGATGAATGCGGGCATGGCTGATGAGTCGGCAGTTTCGCAGATGGAGGCTGCCTACTATCAGGTGCAGGCTTCCGTGCTCGATTTGGAAGAGCAGATAAACCAAGTGGAGAACAGCCTTGCTTTGTTGCTGGCAGAGACACCCCGCCGTTATGAACGCGGTGTGCTGGCCGAGCAGCAGTTCCCCGCAGACTTTTCCATAGGGATTCCTGTCCGGATGCTTTCCTGCCGTCCCGATGTCCGTTCGGCCGAGCGGACACTGGAAGCGGCGTTCTACGGAACCAATGCGGCGCGTTCCGCTTTCTATCCTTCCATCACGTTGGGCGGAAGTGCGGGCTGGACCAACTCCGCCGGTTCGATGATTGTGAATCCCGGCAAGTTCGTGGCTTCGGCGGTAGGTTCGCTGACGCAGCCGCTCTTTGCCCGCGGGCAGGTCATTGCGCAGTACCGCATAGCCCGTGCCCAACAGGAGGAGGCTTCCCTTGCCTTCCAGCAGACATTGCTGAATGCAGGCAGCGAGGTAAACGACGCCTTGACTGCCTGGCAGACAAGCCGTTCCAAAAGCGAACTGCTGGACAAGCAGGTAGCTTCCTTGCAGACGGCTGCCCGCAGCACTTCCCTGCTGATGGAACATGGCAACACCACCTATCTGGAAGTGCTTACCGCCCGGCAAAACTTGCTCAGTGCGCAACTGTCGCAGACGGCCAACCAATTCTCTGAAATACAAAGCCTGATTAACCTCTACAAGGCGTTAGGAGGAGGTCAGGAATAGAGTGTCATCATACTACTCTCTCTGCATCTTCACTTTATATGTGAAGAAAGGGCTGTCCGGGAAGTGATTCCGGGGCAGCCCTCTTTGTTGGGTGATGTATGAATGTCTTATTTATACTGTGCCCAGTCTACATTCTTCATGTCTCCACTTTTGGCCAGCTCAGCGTGCATAGCCAGTGAGGCACGCAGGGCATGGGGAGTCTGTGACTTGCCGTCGGCCAGTTTCAGGTAATCCCACAGTATGTTCTTGTAGTCCGGATGGACACAGTTTTCGATGATGGCTTGTGCACGTTCTTTCGGACTCTTGCCGCGGAGGTCGGCCACACCTTGTTCGGTGATGATGATGTTGACGTCATGCTCCGTGTGGTCCATGTGCGAAACCATCGGTACGATAGCCGAGATTTTACCTTCCTTGGCAACGGACGGACAAGTGAAGATGGAGATATAGGCATTGCGGGTGAAGTCACCGCTTCCGCCGATGCCGTTCATCATCTTGGTTCCGCCGATGTGCGTGGAGTTCACGTTGCCGTAGATGTCGGCTTCGATGGCGGTGTTGATGGAGATAACACCGAGTCGGCGCACCACTTCCGGGCTGTTGGAGATTTCCGACGGACGGAGCACCAGCTTGTCGCGGAAGAAGTCCATATCCTGGTAGATGCCTTCCAGACAATCGTTCGTTACGGTCAGTGAGCAGGCGCTGCCGAATTTCACGCGGCCTTCGCGGATAAGTCCGATAACGGAGTTCTGGATGACTTCTGTGTACATTTCAAACGGCGGGATGGTCTTGTCACGTCCCAAAGCACCCAATACGGCATTGGCAATGTTGCCCACACCGGATTGCAGCGGCAGGAAGGTAGGCGGAATGATTCCGCGTTTCATGTCGGCGGCAAGGAAGTCGGCCACGTTCTGTCCGATTTTGTCGGTCAGCGGGTCGGCGGCGGCAAACGAACGTGCCTCGTCCGGCCAGTTGGTCTCCACTACGCCGACAATCTTTTTCGGGTCTACCTGGATGTAGGGCAGGCCGATACGGTCACTCGGTTTGTAGATGGGGATTTCGCGGCGGTAAGGAGGGTCGAGGGGTTCGTAGACGTCGTGCAGGCCCATGGCGTTCTTGCTGTGGGCGGCATTCAGTTCCACGATAATCTGGTCGGCCAGGCGGCAGACAGTCGGAGCGATACCGCCGGCTGCCGTCAGGTAGATTTTGCCGTCGGGAGTAACCTCGCATGCCTCGATGATGGCAACATTCACTTTTCCCATGAAACCGTAACGGACTTCCTGAGCCATCTGTGAAAGGTGGATGTCGTTGTAGGCTATTTCACCGTTGTTCACGGCTTTGCGGAAATCGGCGTTGGTGGTGTAAGGAGCACGGTAGCGGATAGCTTTGGCGCGTGAAAGGATACCGTCGCAGGAATCTCCGGTAGAAGCACCGGTGAAGATACCTATCTGGAACGGGTTTCCTTTTGCATGTTCTGCTTCCGCGATTTTTGCTAATTCAGCCGTAACGGCTTTGGCTGTTCCTGCGGGGGTAAATCCGCTCAAGCCGATGTTGTAGCCATGTTTGATGAGGCTCGCAGCTTCTGCTGCCGAAATGTAATTGAGTGCCATAATATAAATAGTTATTTTTTCGTGTAAAGATTCTGAAGGGGCTCGTAATTGGTTCTGCAATTATCGACTGTCTTTAATATTTCCGTTGAAGTATTTCTGACCAGATGATGGCTTTCCTCGCTTCTTCTGCCGAGTGGATGCCGTATTCGGACGTTACTTCATCGGATTCCTGCGGACGGGATGCCGGGGAGGGAGGGGAAGCCTTTATGGAAGTGTGCTTGGATTTGGCAGACGGTTTGGATACCGGCTTGGGCTTTTCTGCCGGCTTGGGGCCTTCGGGAATAAAGCCTCCGTAAGTATCTCCGCCCCAGTATTCGGGCAGTGGGTTGTCAACGTCGGGCATAGGTATGTCGGGACTCTTGTCAGCATTTTTATTTGCTTCTTTCTTAAACTGCTTGACGAGTCCGATTACTATGACAGCCGCAACTAACAGAAACTTGAAGACATCTTCCATATTCTTTTTGATTTTCCACCCAAAGATAGTGCAATTATCTCTTATCTTTGCTTTTGGGCAAAGTTAATTATTTAATCTGATTACAGCCAAGGAATTGGTAATAAAAAAGGGCAGCTTCACAGCTCCCCTTAATTTTTTTAACCTAAACCTTAACTATGAAAAAATCTAATGTTTCTTTCATTCCACAAATTTGTGAATTAATTTGCTCTATGCCAAATTAACACTCGGAAAATGTTTGCTCTCTTAACATAAATTAGCTGATAAGGCGCAGATTGACAACTTGTAATGGCATTTTTCTTTCATTTCATCCGTTTATTGGGAGGGAAGAAGTATCTTTGCGCTCCGAATGACAGATACCAACTTATGATATAAACTGATTTTAAACGAACTGATTATGGAAAAAGTAACGGGAGCAGACTTTAAATCTGCAACTGCTGATGACAACAAGAAGTTGTTTATCGAGACTTACGGCTGCCAGATGAATGTGGCCGACAGTGAAGTGATTGCATCCGTCATGCAGATGGCGGGATATTCGGTGGCCGACACCCTGGAGGAAGCCGATGCAGTGTTTATGAACACCTGCTCCATCCGCGACAATGCGGAGCAGAAGATTCTGAACCGTCTGGAGTTCTTCCACTCGCTCAAGAAGAAGAAACGCGGCCTGATAGTGGGTGTGCTGGGCTGTATGGCAGAGCGTGTGAAGGACGACTTAATCACCAACCATCATGTGGACCTGGTGGTGGGGCCGGATGCCTACCTTACTCTGCCCGAACTGATTGCCTCGGTAGAGGCCGGTGAGAAAACAATGAACGTGGAGCTCTCCACCACAGAGACCTATCGGGATGTCATCCCCTCGCGCATTTGCGGAAACCACATCTCCGGCTTCGTCTCCATCATGCGTGGGTGCAATAATTTCTGTACTTACTGCATCGTTCCCTACACCCGTGGCCGTGAGCGTAGCCGTGATGTGGAAAGCATCCTCAATGAAGTGGCCGACCTCGTGGCAAAGGGTTATAAGGAAGTCACCCTGCTGGGACAGAACGTCAATTCCTACCGCTTCGAGAAGCCGGACGGAGAGACGATTACTTTCCCAATGCTGCTGCGCACCGTGGCAGAGGCAGCGCCGGGCGTACGTATCCGTTTCACTACCTCGCACCCTAAAGACATGAGCGACGAAACTCTCCAGGTCATTGCCGACATGCCCAACGTATGTAAGCACATCCACCTGCCGGTACAGAGTGGGAGCAGCCGCATCCTGAAGCTGATGAACCGCAAGTACGACCGCGAGTGGTATATGGACCGCGTGGCAGCCATCCGCCGCATCATCCCCGATTGTGGCTTATCTACGGATATATTCTCCGGTTTCCATAGTGAGACGGAGGAGGACCACCAGCTTTCCCTCTCGCTGATGGAGGAGTGCGGATACGATTCCGCCTTCATGTTCAAGTACAGCGAACGCCCCGGTACGCATGCTTCCAAGTACCTGCCGGACGATGTGCCCGAGGAGGTGAAGATTCGCCGTCTGAATGAAATCATCGCCTTGCAAAACCGTCTCTCTGCCGAGGCGAATGCCCGTTGCGTGGGCAAGACGTACGAGGTGCTGGTGGAAGGTGTTTCCAAACGCAGCCGCGACCAGTTGTTCGGCCGTACGGAACAGAACCGTGTGGTGGTGTTTGACCGTGGCACGCACCGTGTGGGCGATTTTGTGATGGTGAAGGTTACCGAATCCAGTTCGGCTACGCTGAAAGGAGAAGAGGTAGCCGGCTGACGGGATAGAAAAGTCTCGATGACATCAGTATGATGACACCGGTATATAGAATAAAAGCACGAGCCTCACGGCCCGTGCTTTTCATATTATAAACTTTAAATTTTATTCTGCCATGGCCAGAATATTCGCTACGTAGTCAGTCCTGTTGTAGCTTACCAGGGTCAATTCGGACTTTGGCGCGTCCTGATTGTAGAGTTTGTAAGCTACCGGCATGTTTTCATCGTTCAATTCATACACACTTTTCTTCATGTCTTTGTCATAAGCCTTGTGAGACTCGTTCCAACGTGCGTAGGACATGGTGATTTCATCATTGCCATATTGGTATGTCATCTTAAAGTAAGGTGTCCATTCGTCTTTTGCACCGTCCCACTTGGAGGCTTCCTTGCAGGTCAGGCGTTTCTGGTCGTCATAAGAGTATTCATAACGGATATGCCGGTAAAGTTGTGCACCGTCTTGCTTAAAGATGGTCTTGGCAACTACTAATTCGTTTTTCACTTCTTCATTGGTGATGAAGTTGTTTTCCTGAGCTTTCACTTCTGTATTCATAACGCTTACGATAGTCATTGCTACGAATGCGACTGCCTTGAATAAATTTGTAGTTTTCATAATCTTTATTTTTAATTGTTGTTACTTACTCTGTTTCTTTTAGACGTTGTTCCCGATTAAAAAGTTGCATTCCAACTAATCTTTTTCTCAAACGCCTTCGCCTAATTATAGTCAATTCCCATGCCAAAGATTTAAGTTGTTGATAATCAATGAATAGATGCTTTCGAAAACTGTTCATTATCGGACAGTTGTCCGCTTAATATCGAACAGTTGGTCATTCGTTCCGCCAGCTGGCCGGAGCAAGCGTTTGTTTTCTTAAATCTCCTTAATGGAAACCCTATAAATCACTTTTTATTTGTTATTTTGCACCAAATTTAGGTATGGTGTGGTCTGTTTCATTCGGGCTGCACTTCCTTATTGGCAGAACGTTCGATGAATAAACTCACTATAAAAGCTTGTCCGTTATGTGGTGGAACGCATTTGGAGCGTGCCCTGACATGTGTAGACCATTATGCCTCGGGCGAAATGTTCCACTTGTGCCGCTGCCGGGATTGCGGTTTCCTTTTCACACAAGACTTTCCCGTGGAGGCTGAAATCGGTCGTTACTACGAAACTCCTGATTACATTTCACATACCGATACCCGCAAGGGGGCGATGAACTCCGTGTACCATTGGGTGCGCAACTATATGCTGGGACGCAAGGCACGCCTTGTGTTCCGTGAAGCACACCGCAAGGAGGGCCGCCTGCTGGATTTGGGTACGGGGACCGGTTACTTTGCCGATGCCATGCAGCGTCGCGGCTGGCAGGTGGAAGCTGTGGAAAAGAGTGCGCAGGCGCGTGCCTTTGCCAAAGAACACTTCAATCTGGATGTGAAACCCCATACGGCATTGAAAGATTTTGCACCGGGCAGTTTCGACGTCATCACCCTATGGCATGTCATGGAACATCTGGAACCCCTTAACGAAACGTGGGAAACCCTGCACTCCCTGCTGACTGAAAAGGGGGTGCTGATTGTAGCTGTGCCCAACTGCTCTTCCTTCGATGCAAAGAAATACGGGGCTTACTGGGCTGCCTACGATGTGCCCCGCCATTTGTGGCACTTCACACCGGGCACCATCCAGCAATTCGGTTCCAAGCATGGCTTCATCATGGCAGAGCGGCATCCCATGCCGTTCGATGCCTTCTACGTCTCCATGCTGACAGAAAAGCACATGAGGCACTCGTGTACTTTCCTGCGGGGAATGGTGACCGGTACACTGGCCTGGTTCAGCGCGTTGGTGAAGAAGGAACGCAGCAGTTCCATGATTTACGTGTTCAGGAAGAAAGGGTGAGAAAAGGGATTAGGGATTAATGATTAATAGCGACTGATTTACATAACTTGTAGCTTGTAACTCGTAACTTATAATTGATATAATGAAAGGAAAGAATAACTCGGTATCCTATTTTGACATGCAGTTCATTACGTCCAGCATCAGTACGACGCTGGTGTTACTGCTGTTGGGGCTGGTTGTATTCTTTGTGCTCGCGGCTCATAATCTTTCCGTGTACGTCAAGGAGAACATCAGTTTCTCCGTGCTTGTCAGTGACGACATGAAGGAGAGCGACATCCTGAAGCTTCAGAAGAGGCTGGACAAGGAGGCTTTTGTGAAGCAGACGGAATACATTTCCAAGAAGCAGGCACTCCGCGAGCAGACTGAGGCGATGGGTACGGACCCGCAAGAGTTCCTCGGCTACAATCCTTTCACTGCCTCCATCGAAATCAAGCTGCATTCCGACTATGCCAATTCGGACAGCATCGCCAAAATAGAGAAACTGATTAAAAAGAATACCAATATCCAGGAAGTGCTCTATCAGAAAGACTTGATAGATGCCGTGAACGATAATATAAGGAATATCAGCTTGATGCTGCTGGGGCTGGCTGTGATACTGACGTTTATCTCCTTTGCGCTGATAAACAACACCATCCGTCTGGCTATATATTCCAAGCGTTTCCTTATCCACACCATGAAGCTGGTGGGAGCAAGCTGGGCATTCATCCGTCGTCCGTTTCTGCGGCGCAATTTCTGGATAGGTGTGCTGGCCGCTTTCATAGCCGACAGCATTCTGTGGGGAGCCGCCTATTGGCTGGTGTCCTACGAACCGGAGTTGGTCAAGGTGATTACGCCCGAGGTGATGGTGCTGGTGTCGGGTGCCGTGCTGGTGTTCGGTGTACTTATTACGTGGCTGTGCGCTTTGCTTTCCATCAACAAATATCTGAGGATGAAGGCAAGCACACTGTATTATATTTAACGCCTTGAAGTGCATAGAGAGAAAGTACTGTTATCGCAGCCTCCAAATAGTAAATTGTAAATAGTAAAATAGTAAATGTATAGATGAGTAAAGAGAAATTCGCTTTTGATAAGACCAATTTTATCCTGCTTGGCATCGGAATGGCGGTGGTTATCATTGGTTTTCTTCTGATGACCGGCCCCGTGTCTACCCCGACGACCTTTGAGCCGGACATTTTTAGTGTGAGGCGCATCAAGGTGGCTCCGGTAGTTTGCCTGCTGGGGTTTGTGTTCATGATATATGCCGTGCTGCGCAAGCCTAAAAGCTGTCGTGCAGAGGAGTAAACTTTCAGACGTGGATTACACAGATGACGCAGATTGGAATATTAGAAATCCGTGTCATCTGCGTTATCTGCGTCTGAAAAATAATCAGAAAGAAAGTAGTAACAGAGCTTCCGGACAGCCCCTCCGGCAACTCAAGAACTTAAAAACTTAAACAAATTGGAATGGTTTGAAGCGCTTATCCTTGGGCTTATTCAAGGACTGACCGAATATCTGCCGGTGAGCAGTAGCGGACACCTCGCCATAGGTTCGGCATTGTTCGGTATTGAGGGAGAGGAGAATCTTGCTTTTACGATAGTGGTACATGTGGCTACGGTGTTCAGTACGCTGGTGATACTCTGGAAAGAGATTGACTGGATTTTCAAGGGACTGTTCAAGTGGCAGATGAACGAGGAGACACGTTACGTCATCAATATACTGGTATCCATGATACCTATCGGCATTGTGGGGGTATTTTTCAAGGACGAAGTAGAGGCCATTTTCGGTTCGGGACTGGTCGTTGTGGGCTGCTGCCTGCTGCTGACAGCTCTGCTGCTGTCTTTCTCCTATTATTATAAGCCGAAGCAGAAGGAGAACATCAGCATGAAGGATGCCTTTATCATCGGTCTGGCACAAGCATGCGCGGTGCTTCCGGGGCTTTCCCGTTCGGGCAGTACCATTGCAACCGGTCTGTTGCTGGGCGACAACAAGGCGAAGCTGGCACAGTTCTCTTTCCTGATGGTGATGCCTCCCATCCTGGGCGAGGCACTGCTGGATGGAATGAAGATGATGAAAGGTGAGGCGGTTGCAGGGGATATTCCGACGCTTTCGCTGGTGGTAGGTTTCCTGGCTGCTTTTGTTTCGGGCTGCCTGGCCTGCAAGTGGATGATAAATATTGTGAAGAAGGGCAAGCTGATTTATTTTGCCATCTATTGCGCGATAGCCGGTGTCATAACGCTCATATTAAGCTAAAGTCCCCTCCTTGTGTGGGGGAAAGACTGATTACTCCGGAAATCAATAAGAGAAAAATATTAAGTTGTACCATTTTATCCCCCTCCCTACCGGGGAGGGGTTAGGGGAGAGGCCAATGAATTTTAAAGAAGGAGAAGTCCTCTATTTCAATAAACCGCTGGGATGGACATCGTTCAAGGTTGTGGGACATGCGCGTTACCACATCTGCCGGCGGATAAAGGAGAAGAAGTTGAAAGTAGGCCATGCCGGTACCCTCGACCCGCTTGCTACGGGGGTGATGATAGTCTGTACGGGCAAGGCCACGAAACGGATTGAGGAATTCCAGTATCACACGAAGGAGTACGTTGCCACCATCCGGTTGGGTGCCACCACTCCCTCTTACGACCTGGAACATGAGATAGATGCCACCTATCCCACGGAGCACATCACCCGCGGACTGGTGGAGGAGACGCTGAAGAAGTTCATCGGCGAGATACAGCAAGTGCCTCCCGCCTTCTCGGCATGTATGGTGAACGGGAAACGTGCCTACGACCTTGCCCGCAAGGGAGAGGAGGTAGAGCTGAAACCCAAGTTGCTCGTCATCGACGAGATAGAGCTGCTGGACGACGGGCTGGATATTGCCGAACCGTGGATAAAGGTACGCGTAGTATGCAGCAAAGGAACCTATATCCGCGCCCTGGCACGTGACATCGGCGAAGCCCTGCAGAGCGGCGCTCACCTCACCGCCCTGGAGCGTACCCGCGTAGGCGACGTCCGGCTGGCAGACTGCCTCAATCCCCTCGATTTTAAAGAGTGGATAGAGGCGCAGGAGATAGATATTTAGTTATAAGTTATGAGTTATTTGCTATGAAGTGTAGTATACTGCCGGATAACTCATACCCTCTTATGACTAAAACAGACTGATATAAATAATAAATAACTTATAACTCATAACTAATTATGAAACTGTCGCAATTCAAATTCAAGCTTCCCGAAGAGAAGATAGCTTTGCACCCCACGAAGTACAGAGACGAGTCACGTCTGCTGGTGTTGCACCGTAAGACGGGTGAGATTGAGCACAAGATGTTCAAGGATGTTCTGGACTATTTTGATGACAAAGATGTGTTTATCTTCAACGACACCAAGGTTTTCCCTGCCCGCTTGTACGGTAACAAGGAAAAGACCGGTGCGCGTATTGAAGTGTTCTTGTTGCGTGAGTTGAACGAAGAGCTCCGGTTGTGGGATGTACTGGTGGATCCTGCCCGTAAAATACGTATCGGCAATAAGCTCTACTTCGGTGACGACGACTCTATGGTGGCTGAGGTTATCGACAACACCACTTCGCGTGGGCGTACGCTTCGTTTCCTTTACGACGGTCCGCACGATGAGTTCAAGAAGGCGCTCTATGCGCTGGGCGAAACGCCGCTGCCCCACAGCATCATCAACCGTCCCGTAGAGCCGGACGATGCCGAACGTTTCCAGTCTATTTTTGCACGCAACGAAGGAGCTGTTACGGCGCCTACCGCTAGCCTGCACTTCAGCCGCGAGCTGATGAAGCGTATGGAAATCAAGGGTATTGACTTTGCCTACATCACCCTGCATGCCGGCTTGGGTAACTTCCGCGACATTGATGTGGAAGACCTCACCAAGCACAAGACAGACTCCGAGCAGATGATTGTGAACGAGGAAGCCGTACGGATTGTGAACCATGCCAAAGACCTGAACCGCCAAGTCTGTGCCGTAGGTACCACCGTGATGCGTGCCATCGAGAGCACCGTCAGCACCGACGGACATTTGAAGGAATACGAGGGTTGGACCAACAAGTTCATCTTCCCGCCGTACGACTTTACCGTGGCCAATGCCATGATATCCAACTTCCACATGCCGCTCAGTACCCTGCTGATGATTGTTGCCGCTTTCGGCGGTTACGAGCAGGTGATGGAGGCATACAATGTGGCATTGAAGGAAGAGTACCGCTTTGGTACGTATGGAGATGCGATGCTGATTACAGATCGGTAATTATGGTTGTTTATTTCAGTCTTGGTACCAATCTCGGCGATAAGGAGCAGAACCTCCGCATGGCCGTCCAAAAGATAAGAAAGCAGATAGGTGAAGTGATTTCCCTATCTGCTTTTTATGCTACTGCCCCGTGGGGCTTTTCTTCCGATAATACTTTTCTGAATGCCGCACTCTGCGTAGACACTGCTTTGGCACTTTTGGAGGTGTTGCAAACGACGCAGGAAATCGAGCGGGAGATGGGGCGTACGCATAAGTCTGTCAATGCAGTGTATAGCGACCGTGTGATAGACATCGACCTGTTGCTCTGTTTTGCCGATGACGGTACTCCCGTTTTGCTGGATACGCCCGAACTGAAACTTCCTCATCCGCTGATGCAGGAACGCCGTTTCGTGATGGAGCCGTTGGCGGAGATTGCTTCAGGCGTGGTGCATCCGGTATTGGGAAAGACAATCGGGGAATTGTTGCAAAATCAGTGTTAATCTCTGCTATCTGTAGCGCAGATACAAGATTTCTTTTTTATCTTTGCCTCCGAAAAGCGAAGATAGGCTGCACCTCAGCATAAAAAATGAACAAGTTCATTTTGTTCTGCGTTCGGTTTGCACTATCTTTGCCCCCGAAAAACGATATGTGGAGAGATTTGAGTAGCTTGCAACCACAGAAAAAAATGCTAAAACACATCCTTTTCTGACGGCACGTTTGTGTGCCGGATGCATCTACTCCACACACCTCCTTCCGCCATTCGTTGAATTATCAATTATCAACTATCAATTCTCAACTGAAATGGGATATTTATTCACATCCGAATCGGTGTCTGAAGGACACCCCGACAAAGTGGCCGATCAAATATCGGACGCTGTGCTTGACAAACTGTTGGCCTACGACCCCAGTTCGAAAGTAGCTTGCGAAACTCTGGTTACTACCGGTCAGGTAGTGCTGGCTGGAGAAGTGAAAACCAAAGCGTACGTTGACATGCCTCTCATCGCACGCGAAGTAATCAAGAAAATCGGCTATACCAAAGGCGAGTATATGTTCGAGAGCAATTCGTGCGGCGTGCTGAGCGCCATCCACGAGCAGAGCCCCGACATCAACCGCGGCGTGGAGCGACAGGACCCCATGGAACAAGGTGCCGGAGACCAGGGGATGATGTTCGGCTACGCCACCAACGAAACGGAGAATTACATGCCGCTTTCACTGGACCTTGCACACCGCATCCTGCAAGTGCTGGCAGATGTCCGTCGCGAAGGCAAGGTGATGACCTACCTCCGTCCCGACGCCAAGAGCCAGGTGACCATCGAATATGATGACAACGGCACACCCGTACGCATCGATACCATCGTAGTTTCCACCCAGCACGACGACTTCGTACAGCCTGCCGACGACAGCGATGCCGCCCAGCTGAAGGCCGACGAGGAAATGCTCGCCCAAATCCGCCGGGATGTAATCGAGATTCTGATGCCGCGTGTCATTGCTTCCATCCATCATGAAAAGGTGCTGGCACTGTTCAACGACCGTATCACATACCACGTCAACCCCACGGGCAAGTTCGTAATCGGTGGTCCTCACGGTGACACCGGGCTGACGGGACGCAAGATTATCGTAGATACCTACGGCGGCAAGGGTGCCCATGGCGGCGGCGCTTTCTCCGGAAAGGACCCCTCTAAGGTAGACCGCAGCGCAGCTTATGCAGCCCGCCACATTGCCAAGAATCTGGTAGCTGCCGGCGTTGCCGACGAAATGCTGGTGCAGGTAAGTTACGCCATCGGTGTGGCACGCCCCATCAATATTTTCGTAGATACTTATGGCCGCAGCCACGTCAATATGAGCGACGGTGAGATTGCCCGTAAGATTGACGAGCTGTTCGACCTTCGCCCCAAGGCAATAGAAGACCGCCTGAAACTGCGCAACCCCATCTATCAGGAGACTGCCGCCTACGGACACATGGGCCGCGAGCCGCAGACCATCGTCAAGCATTTCAAGAGCCGCTACGAAGGCAACAAGGACATTGAAGTGGAACTCTTCACCTGGGAGAAGCTGGATTATGTGGACAAGGTGAAAGCCGCATTCGGTTTATAATCAGCATAGCTTTACGGCTATTTATATAGAAGGCTGCCCTTCTGCAGATACCGATGTTTCGGAGGATGCAGAAGAGGCAGCCTTTGTTGTTTTGGTCTTGCTCTTCAAATGGATTTTTTCACCGGCAGTACAAACACGAACCTTGCCCCCTCCTTGTACTCCTTGTCCAGCAGCACTTTCCCTTTCAGCCGTTCGGCGATGAGGCGGCAGATATTGAGTCCCAGACCGGTGCCTTGCCCGAAGTTGTCGGCCTTTTCAAAGCGTTCGAAGATGGTTTCCGAGTATTCCGGGGGAATGCCGGTACCGGTATCGGTGACGGAGAAGGTGACGTATCCGGGATGCTCTGTGAGGGAGCAGTGCAGGCGGATTTCGCCTTGTGTGGTGTGTTTCTCTGCATTGGTAAGGAAGTTGATGAGTATCTGGCACACACGTTGCCCGTCGGTGCTCAGTTCGTAGCAGTCGTCCACTTCGGAGGTGTAGTAGAGCTTCACGCCTTCGGGCTTGCGGTGTTCAACGGTGGTTATGGCTTCCCGGCAGAGCTTGTTGCAACTGTGCGGCGCTATCTTCATGGTGTATCTGTTGCTTTCCAACTCGGCTGCGCTGAGGATGTCCCCCACCAGTGTAAGGAGGAGGTCGGAATTGTGCTGTATGAGATGGCAGAAATCCTGCCTTTCCTCTTGGGAAAGGTTCGCGTCGGGGGAAGTGATGAGTTGTGAGAAGCCCACGATAGAGTTGAGCGGTGTCCGTATTTCGTGACTCATGTTCTGCAGGAAGATGCTCTTTGCCTTGTTGGCTGCTTCGGCTTGGTCGCGCGCTTCGGAAAGTTCCTCGTTCTTGTGGCATAGTTCGAGGTTGACTTTACGTTTGCGGTGGAGGTAGAGCATCAGGAAAAGCAGGGATAACAGCAAAAAGCCGGTGACAATGCTGAAAAGAGTGATGCGGTAGCGCGAGGTGGCCTGTATGTTTTCCATTTTCAGACGTTCGGCGCCTATCTGGGTGTTCAGTTCGGCGATGTCCGACAGTTGCAGGAGATTGTTCGTCGAATCCAACTGCTGGTGGTATTTTTTCAGATATTTGATGGCATTGGGATAGTCTTTGGCGCATTCGTAAATGTAGGCATGTTGTTGCAAGCCTTTCTCGGACAATTGGTCAGCGTGGGCATGGGCCTGCTCATACTGTTTGTCCAGTATGTTCTTGCTGATGTGGGCTATCAGTAGGGAAACGCTGGCAGAGAGCTTGCAACGGTCCGCCATTTGTACGGCTTCTTTATAGCAGTCGTTGAATTCATCTATACGTCCCTGCCGGAATAGTACCAGGCATTTCTCTATCATGGCTTGGGCTATGTTCCGTTCTGTTTTGGCGCTCTTCAAGGCTTTTTCGCAATAGTCCAGTGCGGTGGCGTAATCTTTTTGGGTGTTACGGTAATATTCGGCAAGGCTTGAGTATAGTTGGCTGGGATCTTGGTCGGGCATATTCTTCAGCATATAGTCCAAGGCTTCCTGATAGTATTGGGCGGAGAGGTCGAAGTTTCCGCGTGATTTGTAGATATGGCCCATGGTTCGGATACAGCTGAAGATACCGTAAGGGTATCTGTCGGCAAAAGCTTGCTTTTTCATTTTTTCCGCTTTCTGCAAGGCGAGCAATGAGCGTTGTTGGTTCAGGAAGTAGATGATTTCGCTGCTCCAAGCGTGATAATAATATTGCAGATAGTTATTGGCACGTGAAATCTCTTTCAGGTCAGTGGATGCCTTTTCTATTTTGCTATCATCTTTTTGGGATATATAGAACTGCAGGGGGATGATGTATGCCAGGCATTGTGCTTTTTTGTCACCGAGTTTCAGAGCCTGTTGATACAAAGTGTCGGCCACCAGCAACCCCTCCTGCTGGCGTGCCTGCTTGGAAGCCCGCTGGTAGATGGGGTAGAGTGCATCGTCTATCTTGTAGGGATTGTTCTGTGCTGCGGAAGGTAGGAACACCCATACTGAAAGCACTAGAAAACATAACCTTGAAAGAATGCACTCCCTCTTTGTTCTATTGGATGGAATAAGCATGTTTTTTTCCGGATACTTATTATTATGCCTATGGCATCGCAAAAATAAGATAAAAGAATAAATTACAAGCTTTTTTTGTATAATTTCTCTGTTTGCTTGTTAAATAGTCCTTGCCAGGAGCTTTCTTACGAAATTTCCGGTGATAATGCCGCCCTCTACATCATCATATTCTTCCTTATCGAGAACTTCACGATGGCCATTGCATTGACTGCCGCCAGCGGCAGGTCCATGGGGTCGTGGTGGTTGTTGTAGCTCACCAGACGGATGCAGTCCGGCCGTTCCGAGTGGTTGACGTATTTCACTGCCAGGTATTCGTCGCCGCCCCGTTCGAAGGAGACGAGATACATTTCACCGTAGATGACGTCGGTGAAGTCGCGGATGGACTTAAAGCCTACGATGTCACCGGACTTGAGGATGGGATACATCGAGTCGCCCGAGACGTAGACGGCACCGTCGCACACAGGGATATTGGGAATTACAATCCGCCCCAAGGCGTACTGCGGGCGGTCAGCCAGCAGTGTCTTCAGGTTGGCGGCGGCAGAGATGTCATAGAGGGTCACGCTACGGTCGTCCATAGGGTCGGCTGTTTTCGGTGTGTGAAGTATTTCCACTTCACCCTGTACCAAGTCATTGTCACAGAATTTTGAATGATGTGCAGGCGAGCCCTTTCCCGTCAGCAGCCAGTTGTAGTCCACGTCGTCCAGGCTGCCCAGCAGCAGGGGGAAGTCGATGCTGTTGCGGGCGTTCCAGTTGCTCAGTGTGGAGCGTGATATACCCAGAAAGGCGGCAAGTTCGCTGTCTGTCTTGAATTCTTTCGCCAGTTTGGCACGTTTTATGATGTCTGCCGCACAAAATACCGGGTCTTTGTCATTCGCCATATTCTTCAGTTTTTACGTGTAAATTATTCAGAAACTATTATCTCCTCATTTATACTGTCTTACGTCTTATTTAAGAATTTAATTCCCGATTTGTTTGTTTTATAAATGAAAACAGCATTATCTTTGTTGGGACAAAAATACATATCATGTTTTATAAATGCAAATAAAAGGGAGGGATTTATGGAAAATACACATCTGGTCTTTTATCCGGAAGCATCCGAATTTAGCAAAAATACTTACGAATTTGAAAAAATGGGCATCCGCCTTGCCGGATGTATAGATGAGGTGCGTTGGAAGTATAGATGCAACGCGCTGGATGTATAGATAGAATACGCTGGATATATACTTCCAGCAAACAGCCCCTACAAGCATCTTTGGCAGGGGCGTGCCGAAAAAATATTATTGTACTAATTCTTAACAAAAAATGGTTATGGAACAGATTATTGAAAAAAATGTTCGTTTCTGTGGATGTTGCCACAGAGAACTGCCCGTTGATTCTTTTTATGTAGACAAGCGTACGCTTGCCCCCGACAATTATTGCAAGGAATGCCGTAGGGCGATGAGCAACGCCCGCTACCGTCGCTCACTTCCAGCAAGCAATCCCCTCCGTTATCCGGTCATCACTGAAATTTCGGACTGTACCCTTCGTATGTATCTTATTCTGAATGCTTTGAAGGTAGTGCGCGAAAGCGTGCTCCGCAAGCGGAAACGCCTATGCGAAGCAGGTGATATAGAATGATACAAGCCGCTCTCTCCCCCTAATCACTAACCCCTAATCATCAAACCATGTCCAGAATCAAAAAACGGGGACTTGACTATTTCCCCTTGAACACAGACTTCATGCACGACCGTCTGGTGCGCCGCATCATGAAACGTGAGGGTGACGGCTCCTTTGCCATTCTGCTGGGCGCCCTCTCCTGCATTTATGCCGACGAAGGCTATTACGTGTGTGCCGACGAGCTTTTCTACGAAGACCTTTCCGCCTGCCTCTATGAAAAGACGGCTGCCGACGTGAAGCGCATTCTTGCCCTGGCTGTGGAGTACGGCATTTTCAATGCCGCCCTTTTCGGCAAATACGCCATCTTGACTTCTGCTGAGATACAGCGGCAGTATCTGTTCAGTACCAAGCGCCGGAAATCTTCCGCCATAGACACACGTTATTGTCTGGTGGATGATTCTCAGAGCGATGACGAGGCCGCGCCGACTGCCGCCGGGAGAGTGCCGTCTGCCAATGGAAGCGTGCCGTCCGCTGCCGAAAGTGCAGCATTTAAGCCCGAAAATGCGACATCGGGTACATATAGCACAGCAGAGCATAGCACATCACAACACAGCAAAGAAAATCCCCTCCTCCATAGTTCCCCCGGAACCGGGGGCACTGAGGGCGCGGATGTGCCATCCGCGGAGGGGGAATATCTTCGGAAAATAGAGCAACTGCAACCGCCGCAGGATGGCACGGACCGCAACCTGGACGGGTTGCTTTTCAATCTGAAGCAGTTCCATATTCCTCCGCAAGAGCAGTATGCCATTATCCTCAAAAGTAATTTCGGTGCTATCGGCCACCCTTTGTGGAAGGGCTTCTATGCCTTGCGCGAGAGTCATGGCAAGATACGGCAACCGGGGCGATACCTGCTGAGCCTGTGCTGTAAGTAAAGTTTTCGATTTGTGAATAAATTCATGAAGAAAAACGGTTTTTTTAATTTGCACACTTTTCCGGATAGCGTTATCTTTGCAATGTGGTTAAGCTTAATACACAAAAATAAAACAATGCTGTTTCATTTGAAAAAAACGAATCCTTGAATTTCAAGACAAACTATTAATTTTTAAAACAAAACTACTATGCCAGTAATTTACAAATCATTTCAGTCGGTTCTTGCCAACAAAGAGGGCAAGAAGCTTTTCTATCCCCGCGTGGTGCTGACGGGGAATGTGGACACCGAGCAGGTGGCCAAGGAGATTGCGGAATTGTCTTCCCTCTCTACGGGTGACTCGAAGAATGTCATCGACAACCTGGTGACCGTGATGACTCGCCACCTGCAGTCTTCCGAGAGCGTGACGCTGGACGGTCTGGGTACTTTCCGCCTTACGATGAAGTCCACCATGAACGGTGTGGAAGACCCTCTGAAGGTATCGGCTACCCAGTCCACACTACGAGTGCGTTTTCTGCCCACCTCCAAGCGTAATCTGGACCATACGGTGTCTACCCGTTCGCTGGTGACCGGGGTGAAGTGCGTGCGCTTCGACCTTCAGGACACGGCAGGTTCGGGCGGCAACGACGGTGGCTCGGGCGGTAACGACGGTGACCAAGGTGAAAATCCGTTGGGATAAGGCCATTTACGATTTGACGATTTACGATGTACGATTGAAATTCGTACTGCTAAATAACCGCGCCTATGCAGGCATTTATGATACGAAAAGTAATCGTACATCGTAAATCGTCAAATCATAAATTACTAATCTTCAATCATTAATCACTAACTAATCTTATGCGAAAAATCAACTACATCGTGGTGCATTGCAGCGCCACGCGGGAGGGCTGTACGCTTACTTCCGAGGCTCTGGAGGCAGAGCACCGCCGCCGTGGCTTCCGCACGACGGGCTATCACTACTATATCCGGAGAGACGGTACTGTGCTCGGAACCCGTTCCTTGGAACTGCCCGGTGCGCATTGCCGCGGTCACAACAAGTATTCGATAGGTATCTGCTACGAAGGCGGGCTGGATGCCCGGGGAAATCCGAAGGATACCCGTACGCCGGAGCAGCGTTCGGCCCTGCACCTGCTGGTGTACCAGCTGCTACAACAGTTCCGGAATGCCCGTGTATGCGGCCACCGCGACCTCAGTCCCGATTTGGACGGAGATGGGACGGTGGAGCCGTGGGAGTGGGTGAAGCAGTGTCCGTGCTTCGAGGTAAGTAAAGAATTTTAAAACAATCATCCTTAAAACATGGAATTATGAAAATAAGCAAAGAAACCTGGAAAGATATCTTGAAAATTGTGGGCACCATCATTGCCACCATAGCCAGTGTGCTGGGGGTGCAGGCGATGCCGCTGTAGAAACGGTATTACAAAACTAAAAAGTGTGCCGGAAGTTTAAATACCTACTTCTGGCGCACTTATTTAAGAAATATATAAATTTTATTGAATATGAAAAATAGAATCAAAGTATTGTTAGCTCTTCTTATGTTATTTGGCACAACACAGTCGGTATGTGCACAGGACGGTGGAGATATGAATAATCATCTTCTGCGGATAAATGATTATGTACCTGCTATTCCCGAAGCGGCAGGTATGCAATTGTATGGAAACATTCCTGTAAGTGAATACACAGGAACACCTGATATCTCTATACCGCTATATACCCTTAAATGTGGGCGTATAGAACTACCCATTACGTTGTCTTATCATGCGAGCGGAGTCAAGGTGGCTCAAGAAGCTACGTGGGTAGGTCTTGGTTGGAATCTTTTGGCAGGAGGGTGCGTCAACCTTAATGCTGTGGGCAAGGTAGACGCGACCTCTGGTACATTTGCTACTTGGGCTGAATGGGAGAAAATAAAATATCACTGGAAAGTACAGAGTGCTGATACGTTGAACTACCGTTCGGGGACCGAGGAACTGATGAATTTGTGGGGAAATTTAATGTTCGACCCCAATACGAGTAATACGACCAATGGAATTATTAATGAAGGCCTTATAGGGCAAGGTGAAAGAGATATATTTGAAGTTGCATTGTCCGGAGGAAGATCATTCAAATACTTCTTGCACCCCAAAAGTCAGACTCCTGTCATTATCGGTTCCAGGATGAATTGTAAAGTGTGGCATAGTGCTGAAAAAGTGATCATTACAGATGAAGCAGGCACATCTTATGCCTTCAGGCCTTATGCATTTGTAACTTCCAATGCTCCCTTGACTTATATGCTGACAAGTATGACGGATGTGACGGGACATACTATCACTCTAACCTATGTTACCGCCAGTTGCTATTCGGTGCCTGTTATGTCGGAGTATTATACCGTAGGTACTCCTCCGGACAATGACTATATAAAACGGAACTTTACTGCCGGCATTTCACAGACTTGCTATTTAAGCAAGATAGAAACCGATACGGAAGAAGTGATTTTCGAGATGGGAAGTCGTGAAGACCGCTATCCGGGAACTACCGGAAAACTGACAAACATGAAAATAAAGAGTAAGTTGGACGGGAAGGATGTGTATTCTTACCAGTTCAATTATGATTACTTCATTTGTCCCGAACAATCAGTCGGCGGTAATTACTTGTCATCGGACGATTATGGGTCGTCGTCTACCATACCCACCAGCGTACTTCGTAAACGTCTGAAACTGCTTTCTGTACTTCGAAAAAATGGCACTTCGCAGGGTGAAAAGCATACATTCACTTATAATGAAGCTGTGAACTTGCCTTATAAGACTTCTTTTGCCATAGACTATTGGGGATATTACAATGGACAGCAGAATACTTCCACGCTTACAAACCGTGTTCATACATTGATTCCCTCCCTGGAAGGTTTGACGAATGTTCCTTTATCCGGTTCTACCGCTGTCAGAAATTGTAGCCGGGAGTATATTACGGCCAATATGCTGAAGAAAATCACATATCCTACGGGCGGCAGTGTGGAGTTTGAGTTTGAACCTCACACTTTTGTAGGAGACAATCGTTTCATTTCTGCAGAGGATTTGAATAAGTATGACGCACAAGTCAAAGGTGTCAATACTGTCAACAACAACGACCTGATAGTGACGCCTTCCGCTACTTTCACTCTGCCCACCACGCAGGTAGTGACGGTGGATGCTCAAGTCAATTTTCCCGATTATGAAGTCAATCAAGTCACCGGCTCCGGAACCACTTTGCGGAAACTCGGTGCCGGAGGAAGTGTCATTAAATCGTACAAAGTGACTTCACAAAATACCAGTGGGCATGTGTATCATGTCAACGAGTCGTTCACATTGGAAGCGGGAGATTATGTCCTGACAAGTACATTGAGTTCTGCAGTTACCAATCAAGGTTATTCTACCCGCAATGCCAGTTCTGCTACTTTGACCTATAGAGGCGGTGGAACTGCAGTAAACAAAGACACATTGCAGAAAGTTGGCGGAGGAGTGAGAATCAAGACCATTACTAAAAAGAATAATACAGGTGAAGTGTTGGAACGTACCGGTTACTTGTATGAAAGCGAGAATCACAAGACCTCTGGCATTCTGATGTTCTCAGTCAAGTTCTATGATGATTTTAATGTCCGGCGCGGAAGCTATACCACAACTCCTGAAGGAGTGATACGCCCTTCTACCAGTTACCACACTTTCCGCCGTTTTTATGCTCAGGCGCAAACTCCACCAGCTTCTGCGCCCAATGCCAATCCTGTAGGTTACAGCCGTGTCGTCAAGCAGCGCGATTTTCTGGATGCGGGGAGAGAGGAACTCGTATTCAGTAACATAGCCGGCCAGGATTATGATGCTACCTTGGCTTATATGCCTGCCAACTATAATGGGCGACTACTGAAAAAGAGTATCTATGATGCCGGTAATATCTTGGTATGGGAAGACACCTATGAATATGAGATTGCAAACAAGTGGCAAGAATTGACCAACATCCGTGTAAGGGACAACTATGTGGGTCCGGTTAATTGCTATTCCGGCAGTATCACCTATAATGAAAACATCGGAGGACAGACGGTGAGCTTTAGAAATCCATTGGCTTATCACGGACGTTTTGAGATAACTTTATATCCGCATCTTACCTATGATATACGGTTAAAACGGGAAGTTTCGACGGAATATGCCCATGGTGTACCGGTGACGCAGGAAAAACTGTATACCTACAACAGTCGTAACCAGATAGCTACTTGCCGCACAAGTACCAGCCGTTCGGGCTATGTAATGGAAAGCTATGCTTATGCAGCGGATGTTTCTTACTACAAAGATGAATTCAAGGCTAATAACGTGCTTGATGCTGTACAGAACTACCAACGAACATCGGGAGGAGCGACGCTGTATCTGAATAATACGTACGGGGACGTCTTTTCTAAATTCACCTTGCAGTCCAGTGAAGAATATAGTAGTTTGTATCCTGAGAAAAGAACTGTTTCTTATAGGTATGATAGTAAATGGAATCCGGTGGAAGTTACTACTCCCGACAACATGTCTGTGGTCTATTTGTGGGGCTATAAATATTCTTTGCCGATTGCCCGTCTCAAAGGTATCACTTATGCGGAAGTAGTGTCTCGGCTCGGAACAACAGGTTTGGATGCTTTGTGTTCTGCCGGTTCACCCAATACGACGGCCCTCTATGCACTGAAAACGTCCTTCCCGGAATGCGAGGTCACAACCTGGCTTCACAATCCTTCTTATGGGCTGAAGGAGATAAGAAAAGCAACTGGTTTTAAGGATTTCTATCTCTATAATGCTTTGGGTGATTTATCTGATGTGCAGGATCATAACCAAAATCCTATTGCCTCGTACTTCTATCAGTGGTCTCCTGACGGCACTTCGCAGAATTACGTTCGCACTCATGCTATGACTGCAGCAGCAGGTAGCAAGTATATGGCAAGTTATGATTATTATGACGGCTTGGGGCGTCTCTTCCAGAAGGTACAAAAGGGAATTACTCCTGCCGGAAGTAATTTGATATCGTTACAAGAATATGATGGCGCAGGACGTCGTTCGGAGAGTTGGCTCCCAATTGTTTCCTCCTCTGTTTATATGTCTCCTTCGGCTATCAAAAGTGCGGCTCCGGGCAACTATTCAAGTGATTCCCGTCCCTACAGCAAGCCTGTTTACAGTGTTTCCCCATTAGACCGCATTCTGAAGCGATACTCTCCGGGAGCGGCATGGGCATCAAAACCTGTAACTATGGATTATCTGGCTAATTCTTCCGATGTGAATTGCATTAACTATTCGGTAAGTTCGTCTGGGGCACTTGTCAACAACGGTACTTATGCAGCCGGACAGTTGCGCGTGGTGAAACGTATTGACGAAGACCAACATGTTTCTTATACTTTCACAGACAAACAAGGCCATATATTGCTGGAACGCCAGATGCAGGGTAGCGAGCAGCATGATACTTATTATGTGTATAACGATTTGGATAACCTTTGCTTCGTATTACAACCGATGTATCAGAGTGTGTCAAACCTGGATCAATATGCTTTCCAGTACAAATATGACAACCGTAACCGTTGTAATTGGAAAAAGCTTCCAGGTGCTTCTGCCGTGAGCTATGTGTACGATGAGGCAGACAATATGATCTTTTCCCAGGATGGCAAGCAGTATGCCTCTAAGCAGTGGAGTTTCTATCTGTATGATAAGTTCCATCGTCTGGCAGTGCAGGGCGTTTGTTCCAATACGAATACGGCTGCAGTTTCGAATGTTATTGTATCATGTACACGGGTGAATAGCAACAGCGGTTTGGGTAACAGTGGATATACATCAAGCTTTGCCTTGGTGTCGCCCGAAGTCCATAGAGTAAACTATTATGACGACTATGCCTTCCGTAGTCTGACCGGTTTCGATAATGCCGGCTTTCCTGCGGCAACAATCGATGCCAAAGGATATGTCACCGGTAGTGTGATCACTGTTCTTGGCAGCAGTACAAAACTTTATTCGGCTAATTATTATGACTTTGAGGGACGCATCACAAAAACGGTTCAAGGCAATTTGCTGGAGGGTTATGATACGACGAACACTGTTTATACTTTTACCGGCAAACCGAAGACTGTGACCCATACACATAGTGCCAGCGGCAAGAGTACGCGCACGGAAGTATATACCTATACCTACGACCATGCGGACAGAATAAGTAAAGTGCAGCATAGTCTTGGTAGCACTTCAATCACTCTGTACGATGCGACTTATGACAACTTCGGTCGTTTGCTGACCAAGCAGTATCACGGAACGAGCACCAACAAACTGACGTACGCTTACAACCTGCGCAGCTGGCTGACTGGAATCAGTGGTACACGCTTCACACAGAACCTGTACTACAACACGGGTGTGGGTACTGCGAAGTACAACGGCAGCATCAGCAGCATGACCTGGAAGTCCGGGAATGAAAGCACCGTCCGCGGTTACAAGTTCACCTACGACGGACTGGACCGCATGCTGAATGCCACCTACGGCGAGACAGCAGGTATCAGCACGAACGCGAACCGTTTCAGTGAGAACGTGACGGGGTATGACAAGAACGGTAACATCAAGGGATTGCAGCGTTACGGGCAACTCTCTTCAGCCGCCTACGGCATGATAGACAACCTGACTCTCACCTTGAACGGCAATCAGTTG
>NZ_QTLN01000022.1:0-80341 GCF_003602735.1 Bacteroides sp. AF39-16AC
CATGTGCAGATATTTTCTCTTAAAAAGGAAGGGAGGGCTTTTTCAGTGCCCTCGTCTTTTCATCATGCTATTTTTCAGTTAAAGTAAGTACCATTTCTCCTACGTAGATGCCACTCTTTCCGGTGTGCAGCACGGGAACGCTCTTGCCGTCCGCATTCAGATAAACGGCAGGCTTTTCCATAAAAGTATGCGAATGTCCTCCCAAAATGACATCAATGCCACGCGTCTTGCCTACCAGGTTCTCGTCGGAAGCGCCTTCGGGATTTGCACTGCGGATACCCAAATGAGACATGCAAATCACAACCTCGCAATTCTCCTTCTCCCTGAGAAGGTCTGTCATTTCCTGGGCCACCTTTATCGGGTCGTTGTAGACAATGCCTACGCATTTATCCGCCTGCACCAGCCCTTCCATCTTGGGGGCCAGGCCGAAGATACCGATTTTCACCCCTTCGCGCACCAAGGTGATATAAGGCTTCACCAGTCCTTCGAGTACCGTACCCGTCACGTCATAATTGGAACAGACCACGGGAAAATCCGCCATACGGAACAATTCCGCCATATTCTCAAGTCCGAAATCAAATTCATGATTACCTATCGTCATGGCATCATAGCCCATGAGGTTCATCATCTTGACCTCCAGCTCGCCTTTGAAAAAGTTATAATAAGGGGTGCCTTGCGAGATGTCTCCGCAATCCAGCAGCAACATATCCGGATGCTTGCCGCGAAACTGCTTTACAAAACCGGCACGGCGCACCACACCGCCCATCCCGGCATACTCGTCGGCAGCCTCGGCGCTGATGGGTTCTATACGGCTGTGCGTATCGCTGGTGTGCAGGATAAACAGTTGTTTTCCGGATTGGCCGGACGATACAGAATCGGCGGACACCAGGCAAAGGGGTTCTTCAGTAATGACACGCCCCTCTTGCTGTGCCGATGCGGGGAGCATGAAAAGCAGCAGGGCTGCCAAGGAATACATATGTTTCATAGAACTTCTGTTTTTTTAATGCTTACTCTTTAACGACCACTCTTCCCTCCATGCGCGAAGTCACCTTCTTGCCGGCTGCCGTCTGCTTCTCCACATACTTCATGAACAGACCGCGCAGTGTAGCCCCATCCGGGCACTCCCTTTTATCCGCCTGCAGGAAAGCCGTCATTCCATCGTTTCCATCAGCCAGATAATCAATCGTGGCAACCGTATAGTCACGGTCATCCTCCACCGGCTTGCCGGCAATGGAAGCCTGGAGCAGCTTGCCATCCTTGCTGATTTCCAACTGTATACCACTCACCCCTTCACCAAGTCTCACCGCAATGTTTTCAAACAAGTGCTTCATGGCAGAGCCTTTCATCGTCAGCACACAGAGCGAATTCTCAAAAGGCAATATCTCATAGATGTTTTCGGTAGTGATGTCTCCTTCCGTCAGGGAGTTCCGGATTCCACCGATATTGATTAGCCCCATATCGGCCGGTTTGCCCAGCACTTCCACCGCAGCCTCACGCAGTACATCTGCAATCAGATTGGATAAAAGGCTTTCGGGCCGGAATCTGTCCATCGACATTTCTGCGGTTCCCACCACATGATACATAACGCTGTCCATCCGGGCCTTGTAAGGCGCCAGCAAAGCCACAGCTTCGGCATCCGGCTCGGCATCCCAAACAGAGTTCATGGGAATTCTGCCTCCCTCTACCTTGGTCACTTCGTAGGAAGAATGGCAGGAAACCAATAGAAGCGCAACCGCCAACACTGCCCCCGCAAGGAGACTGAAAGTTTGTTTCTTCATATTCATTTAGTTTTAAATTGCTACAAATATACTTTTCTTTTGCGACTGAGCCACACAATTAACCGATTATTTAGACTTGCGTTTAGCAGAATGAAACGCTCAAAAATCATCCCAACTGGCGAAAAAAAGCTTGAAGCACTTGTGTATCTGGCAAATAATTCGTTCCTTTGCACCGCTTTCGCGCAATCGCTGTCAGGACACCAAGAGAGAAGCCTGGTATGTTGCGTTGTAACGATGAAACAATTTAATAATAAAAACAATGGATTTAATTAAAATTGCAGAAGAAGCATTTGCTACCGGAAAACAGCACCCGAGCTTCAAGGCAGGTGACACTGTAACAGTAGCATATCGTATTGTCGAGGGTAACAAGGAACGTGTACAGCTGTACCGTGGTGTTGTTATCAAGATTGCCGGACATGGAGACAAGAAGCGTTTTACAGTACGTAAGATGTCAGGAACCATAGGCGTAGAACGTATTTTCCCGATTGAATCACCGGCTATCGACAGCATCGAAGTGAACAAAGTGGGTAAAGTTCGTCGCGCTAAACTGTACTACCTGCGAGCTCTTACCGGTAAGAAAGCAAGAATCAAAGAAAAAAGAGTTAACGGTTAATTCCAGACTCCTATTTCGAAATAAAAAAGGGAAACTGACAATGTCGGTTTCCCTTTTTTAGTGATATACACAATAGGCATACACACCATGCGATACTCTACTGCTACTCCCTCATTCAAAACATTGTAAGCCTGCGCTCCTTTCCTTTCACATAAGCCTTCCTTCTTGCTGATATGTTAGTTTATCAGCGCCCAACGGCCGTGAGGCGCTCTGCTAACGACCGTCAACAAGGTGCTTTATGGCCGTTAGGCGAACGCCTCACGGCCGTTAAACAGCTCTCATATGCATAGCTTGCCTATACTGAATACCTATCTTATCCATACCAAAAGCCTGACTTCCACCTATTATCGCACGGGCTTTTACGAAGTTAATACCGTGTTTGCAGGAAACCAATAGCTTGTTTACACGATATTGGCAAATTGCTCCATATCCTATTAATTTATTGTACTACAAGATATTAATAGATTATTTGGCGTAAATTTAAGGTGGAAGCAAAAGTTGCTTCCACCTTTTCAAGTTGCTTCCACAGCATCCGCAACCCCGATGAATAAAGGGATACAGAGAATGGGTGGAAGTGTGGAAGCAACTTGTGACATAACTTTATTGCTGAGGAATATGTGCCACCAAAGAAAAAAAGGTGTGTCGAAACTCTCATAAACTAAAAATCACCCTCGCCACAGATAGGTGTAGCGAGGGTGACTTCGATAGAAGGGGAGTTTTGACATATCCCCTCCTTTATCAGTTTCCCTAATATTGATTACTTGATATCTCTCAGCTCCCAGCCCAACGCACTGGCACCCAGCACTGCAGCATCAGAGTCCTTCAACTCGGAAGCCAGCAACTTGGTCTTACCTTTATAGATATTCAATACATTGTCGTCAATAGCTTTCTGGATAGGCTTGAAGATATAGTCTCCCGCTTTTGCCAGACCACCGAACAACACGATAGCTTCCGGACTGGAGAAAGCGATGAAGTCAGCCAAAGCCTCACCCAAGATGGTTCCGGTAAACTCAAAGATGTCTTGAGCAATCTTGTCACCCTTCACCGCTGCATCATACACATCCTTGGAAGTAATGTTTTCTGCCGGAATGTCGCGCAACAAACTCGGTTCGGTACTCTTGGTCAAGAACTCACGTGCAGAACGCGCCACACCCGTAGCCGAACAATAAGTTTCCAGACAGCCGTGACGTCCGCATCCGCAGAGACGTCCGTTTTCACGACGGATAATAGTATGTCCCAACTCTCCGGCAAAACCGTCATGGCCATACACCATCTGACCGTTAATAACGATACCGCTACCTACACCGGTGCCAAGAGTTATCATGATAAAGTCTTTCATACCACGAGCCGCACCGTAAGTCATTTCACCGATACCGGCAGCATTGGCGTCGTTTGTCAAAGCGGTAGGGATACCCAAGCGCTCTTCAAACATGGCAGCCAAAGGAATTACACCCTTCCAGGGAAGGTTCGGGGCAAACTCAATAGTACCGCTGTAATAGTTTCCGTTAGGAGCACCGATACCGATACCTTTTATCTTGTCTACGCCACCGTTGGCAATAATGAGCGGCAACAGATTCTTGCAAACTTCGTCTACGTAATCATTGACGTCCTCATAAGCTCCGGTTTTGATGGAACTGCTTGCAATAATAGTTCCGCGTGCGTCTACAATACCAAAGACGGTGTTTGTTCCGCCTATGTCAATGCCCACTACATAGGGCTTTTCCATGTTTGAATTCATGATATTACTTTTGTTTAAAGGGTTAGTTAATCACATTCATGGTTACAAAAATCACAAAGAAAAACGACACTGCAAAATCTTTTTTTAAAAAAGTTTGCAACTTTTGCAACTTTTCGTAGCATTGCTGCGTCTAATAGTGAAAATTAATAAGAGTAAAGCAATAAACAGGGAAAACAGTGATACAACTAAAAGACATTAACAAGACCTACAACAACGGAGCACCGCTGCATGTGCTCAAAGGTATCAACCTCAACATTCAGAAAGGCGAATTTGTTTCCATCATGGGCTCATCGGGTTCGGGAAAGTCCACTTTACTCAATATACTGGGTATTCTGGATAGTTACGACACGGGGGAATATTATCTGAACGGTACCCTCATCAAGAACCTCAGCGAAACGAAGGCAGCCGAGTACCGCAACCGTATGATTGGTTTCATCTTCCAGTCCTTCAATCTCATTTCCTTCAAGAATGCAGTGGAGAATGTGGCGCTTCCTCTCTTTTATCAAGGAGTGAGCCGCCGCAAACGTAATGCGCTGGCACTGGAATATCTGGACCGCCTGGGGCTGAAAGAGTGGGCACACCACATGCCAAATGAGATGTCCGGTGGACAGAAACAACGTGTAGCCATCGCCCGTGCCCTCATTACCCAACCGCAGATTATCCTTGCCGATGAACCTACCGGCGCGCTCGACAGCAAGACTTCCGTAGAGGTGATGCAGATTCTAAAGGAACTGCACGATACGGGCATGACCATCGTAGTCGTGACCCACGAAAGCGGTGTTGCCAACCAGACGGACAAGATTATCCATATCAAAGACGGTATCATAGGTAGCATCGAGACGAATCTGAACCACGATGCAAGCCCGTTCGGAAAAGACGGATTCATGAAATAATAAAGGAAGAGCCCCCTCCCCCTTTAATTTTTAATTCTTAATTTTTAATTATCAATGATAGACCTTTGGCAAGAAATATACGGAACCATCAAACGCAACAAACTGCGTACATTCCTGACGGGCTTTGCCGTGGCATGGGGAATCTTCATGCTCATCGTGCTGCTCGGAGCCGGAAACGGTATCATACATGCCTTCGAGCAAAATGCGTCGGAGCGTGCCTTGAACTCTATCCGCATCTTCCCCGGCTGGACCACCAAGTCATACGACGGTCTGAAAGAAGGACGCCGCGTCCAACTGGACAACCGGGACATGGATGACACGGAGAAGCAATTCACCGAAAATGTCATCAGTGCCGGTGCCACCGTGCGTCAAAGTAATGTAAACGTCAGCTTCGGACAAGAATATATCAATATCTCTCTGCTGGGCGTATATCCCAACTACACCGAAGTGGAAACCGTGAAAACAGCGGACGGACGTTTCATCAACTACAACGACCTGAAAGACCGACGTAAAGTCATCATCCTCCATAAGAAATCTGCAGATATCCTTTTCGGAAAAACGCATACTGAACCCATCGGACAATTTGTCAATGCCAGTGGAGTGGCCTATCAAGTAGTAGGCCTCTACAATGACCAGGGAGACCGCGAGGCAAACGAAGCGTATATCCCCTTCTCCACCTTGCAGACCATCTATAATAAAGGAGACAAGCTGAATAACATCATCTTTACAACCAAGAACCTGCACAGCATAGAAAGTAACGAAGCCTTTGAAAAAGAATACCGCAAGGCTATTGCCACCAATCACCGCTTTGACCCCACAGATGAGAGCGCCATATGGATATGGAATCGTTTCACCAACTATCTGCAGACACAGAATGCAATGGGTATCCTCCGGACTGCAATCTGGGTTATCGGTATCTTCACACTGTTGAGTGGGATTGTCGGCGTGTCGAACATAATGCTGATTACCGTGAAAGAACGTACCCGGGAATTTGGTATCCGTAAGGCATTGGGAGCAAAACCTTTCTCCATCCTTTGGCTGATTATTGTGGAAAGCGTGACTATCACTACGCTATTCGGTTATATCGGTATGGTGGCAGGCATCGGGGTGACGGAATGGATGAACTCTGCTTTCGGTAGCCAGACGATGGATGCCGGCATGTTCCAGCAGACCATGTTCTCCGATCCCACCGTAGACCTCAGTATTGCTATCCAAGCTACCCTGACCCTTATCATAGCGGGTACGTTGGCTGGGTTCTTCCCGGCTAAGAAAGCGGTAAGTATCAGTCCTATTGAAGCACTTAGAGCAGATTAAAGATTATGAGAATAGACATAGATACGTGTGAGGAAATCCTCATCACAATAACAAGGAACAAAACGAGAAGCCTGCTTACGGCGTTCGGCGTATTCTGGGGTATCTTTATGCTGGTGGCGCTTATCGGTGGCGGCCAGGGCATGCAGGAAGAACTAAAATCCCAGTTCGAAGGATTTGCAACCAACTCGGGCTTTATCGCTGCACAAAAGACAAGCGAGGCTTATAAAGGTTTTCGCAAAGGACGATGGTGGGATTTGGAGATGGAAGATGTGGACCGTGTACGCAATGTGGACGGTGTGGCGCTTGCCACGCCTTCCATTGCCTTATGGGGACAAGTGGCTGTCTACGGAGACAACAAGTACGACTGTAGTGTGAAAGGCTTGTATCCCGAATATGAACAGATAGAACATCAAGAGATGACCTATGGACGTTTCATCAATGATGTCGACATTAAAGAGTCGCGTAAAGTGTGTGTAATCGGCAAACGTGTTTATGAAAGCCTCTTCAAACCCGGTGAAGACCCCTGCGGCAAATATGTCCGGGTAAATGGTATCTATTACCGGGTTATCGGAATGTGTTCATCCGAAGGCAATGTCAATATACAAGGGCAGGCCTCTGAAGCCATTACATTGCCTTTTTCCACCATGCAACAGACCTACAACCTCGGAAAGAAACTGCATGTAGTATGTTTCATCATGAAACCGGGAGTAAAAGTGAAAGACGTGCAGCCCGAAGTGGAACGTCTTGTAAAAGCGGCGCACTACATTGCTCCCGATGACAAACAAGCCGTCATGCTTCTGAATGCGGAAGCTATGTTCTCCATGATGGACAACCTGATGATTGGAGTGCGCTTTCTAATCTGGATGGTAGGTTTGGGGACGCTGTTTGCCGGAGCTATCGGCGTATCGAATATCATGATGGTAACCGTCAAGGAGCGCACAACGGAAATAGGCATACGCCGTGCCATAGGTGCCCGTCCTAAAGACATTCTGCAACAAATTCTTTCGGAAAGCATGGTGCTGACCACTATAGCGGGTATGGCAGGTATTTCTTTTGCCGTATTTGTACTGCAAATACTTGAAAAGGCCGCCAATGACCCTGGAGTTATCAAAACCCACTACCAGGTTTCATTCGGACTGGCTATCGGAACCTGCATCCTCCTCATCGCATTAGGAGTGCTTGCCGGACTGGCACCTGCCTATCGCGCCATGGCAATCAAGCCAATTGAAGCCATCAGGGATGAATAAACTTATAGAGAGACCACTAACCGTAAGCCATGAAATAATGGCTATATCAATCGTAAATAATTAAATCGTAAATATAAGATGAAAACAAAGAAGTTTCTGAAAATCGCATTATTGGTAGTAATTGCTGCCTTATTCATTTGGACATTCGTTTTTCTGTACCAGAAGTCCCAACCTAAAGTAACAGTATACGAAACGATAGTTCCGGAAGTGACAGACCTTGAAAAGACTACCGTAGCCACCGGCAAAGTGGAACCGAGAGATGAAGTCCTTATCAAGCCGCAGATTTCCGGTATCATTGCCGAAGTATACAAGGAAGCAGGACAAAGTGTGAAGCAAGGGGAAGTGCTTGCCAAAGTAAAGGTGATACCCGAACTGGGACAATTGAACTCTGCCGAAAGCCGCGTACGATTGGCGGAAATCAACGCTGCCCAAGCCGAAACGGATTTCGCCCGTACCCAGAAACTGTACAACGACAAGCTTATCAGCGCTGAAGAGTACGAAAAAGGGGAAGTAAGCGTGAAGCAGGCACGCGAGGAACTGCAGACAGCAAAAGATAATCTGGAAATTGTAAAGGAAGGCATCACCAAGAACAGCGCCTCTTTCAGTAGTACCCTGATCCGTTCCACCATTACCGGTCTGATTCTGGATGTACCCATCAAAGTCGGTAACTCGGTTATCATGAGTAACACTTTCAATGACGGAACCACCATCGCTACCGTTGCCAACATGAACGATTTGATTTTCCGCGGCAACATTGACGAAACGGAAGTGGGCCGTGTGCACGAAGGCATGCCGGTGAAACTGACAATCGGCGCCCTGCAGAATCTTTCGTTCGATGCCACACTGGAATACATATCTCCGAAGGGTGTGGAAGAAAACGGTGCCAACCAGTTTGAAATCAAAGCTGCCATTGCCGCACCGGACAGCGTACAGATACGTTCCGGCTATTCTGCCAACGCAGAAATCGTATTGGACCGTGCCCAGAAAACGCTTGCCGTACCGGAAAGTACCGTTGAATTCAATGGTGACAGCACCTTTGTATACGTAATGACGGACAGCGTACCGGTACAGAAGTTCGAACGCCGCCCCATCCAGGTCGGCATGAGTGACGGCATAAAGATTGCCATCAAAAGCGGTATCAGTGCCCAGGATAAGATTCGCGGTGCAGAGAAAAAGGATTAACAAACGGAATAGCTTAAAAAGATATACGATATGAATAAAAAGATATTCTTATACCTCGCAATATTCGGCAGTATCTCAGTGCAGGCGCAGGAACGATGGTCTTTACGCCAATGCATAGACTATGCCATCGAGCATAACATCAGTATCCGCCAGACAGCCAACGCTGCCGAACAGAGTGCTGTCGAAGTAAATACAGCCAAATGGGCACGACTGCCGAACCTGAATGCCAGTGCCGGCCAGAGCTGGAACTGGGGACGTACGCAAACAGCCATCAAAAATGAGGATACGGGAGACTATTCCACTGTATACGTCAACACCAGCAGCCACGGCACTAATATGTCTGTCAATACCAGCATACCTATCTTTACCGGTCTGGAAATTCCCCACCAGTATGCATTGGCCAAACTAAACCTCAAAGCTGCCATTGCCGACCTAGACAAAGCCAAGGAAGACATTGCCATCAATATAGCTTCGGCCTACCTTCAGGTGCTGTTCAATGAAGAGCTCCACCAGGTGGCGTTGGGACAAGTGCAATTGAGCAAAGAGCAATATGTCCGCATCAGCCGGCTTGCCGACTTGGGAAAAGCCTCTCCGGCAGAACTGGCAGAAGCCAAAGCACGTGTGGCACAAGACGAGATGAATGTAGTGCAGACAAACAACAACTATAAGTTGGCCCTGCTCGACCTTAGCCAGCTTATCGAACTGGAAACACCGGAAGGGTTCAATCTGGAATCTCCGGCAGTCAATCTGGATTTAGTCCCTCTCACTCCTCCGGATGAGATATTCCAAACAGCCATGGTGAGTAAGGCTTCCATACAAGCTGCACAGTTCCGCTTGGAAGGCAGTAAACACAATATCCGTATTGCCCAGAGCAACTACTACCCGCAACTGAGCCTGAACGGTAGTCTCGGTACGAATTACTATTCTACCATCGACCGTACTTTCAGCCAGCAGATGAACGATAACTTCAACAAATATGTAGGATTCAACCTCAGCGTACCTATTTTCAACCGTCTCTCTACCCGTAACCGGGTACGCACGGCACGCCTGCAACGTGAAAACTATGCCTTGCAATTGGATAATGCCAAGAAGACACTTTATAAGGAAATCCAACAAGCATGGTACAACGCCGCTGCTGCCGAAAGCAAATATACCAGTAGCCATACAGCCACCGTTGCCAGCGAAGAGTCTTTCAAGCTGATGAGCGAAAAGTATGAGAACGGAAAAGCAAATGCCGTAGAATACAATGAAGCAAAACAGAACCTTATGAAATCCCAATCAGACGAATTGCAAGCCAAGTATGACTATCTGTTCCGTACCAAGATTCTGGATTTCTATAAGGGAGAACCGATTGAATAAAAAAAGAAGTATAATTTTAGTTGTTGTGTTTGATTCTCCCCTCTCCCTGCCTCCAGGCTGACAAGAGGGGAGTTTTTTGTTCTTCTATCTCCTTTCCGAAGAGCGGGAAGAGCTACTGCCGGTAGAACTGCGGGTAGTGCTTGAAGAGCTGCTGCGACGGCTTTCGGAACTCCGTACGCCGGAAGCATTTCTTCTTTCCTTGCTTGCCGTCTTTACCCTGCTACGGCTGGGGCTCTTATCATTATTTTTAGTTCTTGTGGTTTCTATTTTCTCTTTACTCGACTTTCTGCCACTATCCACACTACTACGTCGCGTACTGCTGTTACGTGTACCTGTGCTAATGCGATTATTACTACCGTTGCTACGTCGCGTGGTATATACATCATCCCTGCCTGCCGGACGCTTATGCGAATTAGGGCGGATGTTCACCGAACCGAAATCTGAACGGCGGCTGGTGTGGTACGACTTATCATTCCGAATACTCCACGAACCGGTATAGTGCGGATGATGGTAACGACCGCGATAATAGCTGTTGTGATAGTGCGTACGATAATGCCCACCGCAATATGTACGGTAATGATACGGCCGCGGGAAATAGAAATGATTATGGTTGGTGTAAGTGATGTAAACCCTAAAAGACCAACGACCACCACTTACATAAACCGGACGGTAAAAATAGGCGGCCTGCATGAAACGGCCGTACTGCCGGTTATTCAGCACCCATCGAAGGTCGTCATTGCGCACATCCAGATAATCGTAATAGCGATTTAATGCCCATTCCTCCCCCCGAAGAACGTCATCCATCAGATAGCGTATACCGGAAATGAAATCATAGTTTATTTCGTACACGTCATTATACTGTTCTGTACTCAGGTTCAATTCATAGGCCATCTTGTCCGTAAGAAAGCGGGTCTCTTTACGCACTTTGCTGTTGCTCATTGCCGCACTACAAACAGCTGTACTCATCATAGCGGCAAAAAATATAAATATAATCCGTTTCATAACCCCTCCTTTTTTTAGTTATTCTTCTCATGATATTGTTTGATGAAGGCATTTATCTCGTTCTTGTCCGACGAGAAGGTCAGCTTGTCTATCGCATAATAGAAATTCGGTTTATCGGCTATTTTAGGATAAATCTTCTTCATCAACTGTTTCTTTTCACTGTCGAAACGATAAAAATCCATCAGACGAATACACTGGTCAGTAGTGAACCAAGAGGTCAGCAAGGCATGGTCGAGCACTTCCTTACGGTCTGAATCGAAACTCTGTTTTTCCATCAGCCCCATAAACTGTTCGAAGGCAGATGGTGACATCACCGGTTCATGCTGCTCGCCTCCTAACGGTCTGTCACCGGGTCTGCCAGGCTTGTGATGATTAGAAGTACCCCAGTTTCCACCAGGTCTTTTGTCCTCTGGAATGAAAATATCTTCCACTTCATTGATGGAGCAATGCACACGTTCATCATATAGAAGTTTTCCTCTTCGGGAATTCTCCCCACGGGATGGCGCTTCATAAACCTCTACCCGACAACTACCACGCAGATTGGCTACAAAACAACTGAAAGTAGGCAGGCAAACCTGCTGTCCGTCGACCAGTACCACCACTCTACGGTATGGACTTTCTATACGGATTCCGTCTATGGGCGCCGCTTTTATTGCGGGAAACGCTACCAGAACTAGACAAACACTTAATATCAAATGACGTATCATGACTTTTCTTTTTTTATTGTACGACAAAAATAGGGAGAGGAAATTCCCCTCCCTAATGATTGTCTCTATTTACAAGTAGGGAAATTCCTAATGACTGGGACTAATTCCTAATCCTGATTCCATCTTCCTCCAATACAACCAGATGT
Source organism: Bacteroides sp. AF39-16AC (assembly GCF_003602735.1). Classification (NCBI taxonomy): domain Bacteria; kingdom Pseudomonadati; phylum Bacteroidota; class Bacteroidia; order Bacteroidales; family Bacteroidaceae; genus Bacteroides; species Bacteroides sp. AF39-16AC. The sequence goes on from NZ_QTLN01000022.1 coordinate 11,980, forward strand.
TTTTTATACAAATCTCCCACAGCCTTTTTGAAGGTTTTCTTGCTGACACCGAAAGTTGCATAGATTTCTTCTGCCGGACTCTTGTCATTCAAAGCTATCCGTCCGCCCTGTTCACGGATATAGTCCAGCAGCGTAGCTGAGAAATCTTCTACTTTAGCCTGCCCCGGTTTTTGAAGCAGCAGGTCTATCTTGCCGTCTTCACGTACCTGCTTCACATAGGCTTTCATCCTCATGCCCGTGTGCAGTGGCTGAAATATCTCGCTCTCATATAGCAAGCCGCTATATTCATCGTTGATGATCGCCTTGAATCCCAAATCCGTCTTCTGCCAAATCAGGATATCCACCTCCTGCCCCGACTCATAGGCGGCCTTCTCTTTGGAAAGATAACGGTCTACCTTGGCCGATGCCACGATACGATAGCTTTCATCATCCAAATGGGCATGAACCACATACTTCTTTCCCACCTGCATCTTCATTTTCTGTTCGCGGAAGGGGACGAAAAGATCCTTCATCAATCCCCAGTTAAGGAAAGCACCATACTGGTTTATCCACGCCACCTCCAAGCAGGCAAACTGCCCGACCTGCACTAACGGTGTCAGAGTAGTGGCTACCAGACGTTCTTCGTTATCAAGATATATAAAAACGTTCAGTTTGTCTCCCACCTTACAGTCTTGGGGGACATAACGCGACGGAAGCAGAATTTCACCTTCTTCGCCACCGTCCAGATACATGCCGAAGGCTACCTCCTTCACCACTTCCAGCGTATTGTACTTTCCTAACTCAATGCTCATAGTTTCTTACTTATCTTCATTTTCCCAACAAAGATAAGTAATTTAGGTACAATACAGCAGTTCGGAAAGAAGAAATAACTTTTTGCTCTAAAAGATAACTTTTTTCTATGAACAACTCTCTTCAAAAAGGGTTATCTTTGTATCGTGACAATCAGCAAGAAAAGATATTACTCACCTTTAAATAAAAAAGATTATGGAATTTCTGACAAATGACAAATTGACAATCGTCGGCGCAGCCGGCATGATCGGTTCAAACATGGCACAGACTGCAATCATGATGCATCTCACTCCCAACCTATGTCTGTACGACCCTTATGCTCCCGGACTGGAAGGTGTGGCCGAAGAGCTGTTCCACTGCGGATTCGAAGGAATGAACATCACATTTACCTCCGATATCAAAGAAGCGCTGACCGGCGCCAAGTATGTGGTATCATCAGGCGGTGCCGCCCGCAAGGCCGGCATGACCCGCGAAGACCTTTTGAAAGGCAATGCCGCTATTGCCGAAGAATTCGGCAAGAATGTAAAAGCCTACTGTCCGGATGTGAAGCACGTGGTTGTCATTTTCAACCCTGCCGACATCACCGGTCTGATTACCCTATTGTATTCCGGCCTGAAACCTTCACAAGTGACCACACTGGCTGCCCTCGACAGCACCCGCCTGCGCAGTGAACTTTCCAAGCACTTCGGCATCGCCCCCGACAAAATCGAAAATTGCCGTACCTACGGCGGTCATGGTGAACAGATGGCTGTATATGCCTCTACCGCCAAGGTGGACGGTAAACCGTTACTTGATATCATCGGTACCCCTGCCCTGACTAAAGAACAGTGGGTCGAAATCCAGACTAAGGTAACCAAAGGCGGTGCCAACATCATCGCCCTCCGTGGACGTTCTTCCTTCCAGAGTCCGGCATACGTCTCTATCGAAATGATAGCTGCAGCGATGGGTGGCAAACCGTTCCGCTGGCCTGCCGGTACATATGTACACAGCCACGGCTTCGACCACATCATGATGGCAATGGAAACTGAAATTACCAAAGACGGTGTACACTATAAGGAACTGAACGGCACGCCCGAAGAAGAAGCCAAACTGAAAGAAAGCTATGCCCATCTCTGCACACTTCGTGACGAGGTGATAGAAATGGGTGTACTGCCTGCCATCAAAGACTGGCACAGCATCAATCCGAATATCGACTGATGTCTTCGATAGCAAATGATTTTTAGAAGTAAGGTGCCTCGCTCCATAGAGCAAGAGGCACCTTTTTTAGATATTTTTCCTCAAAAAGCCTTGCGGTATAAAAAAAACTCTTTATCTTTGCACCCGCAAACGAAAAAGGTGCCATAGCTCAGTTGGTAGAGCAAAGGACTGAAAATCCTTGTGTCCCCGGTTCGATTCCTGGTGGCACCACTTTTCAAAAGCAATCGGAATGTAGCGCAGTTGGTAGCGCACTACGTTCGGGACGTAGGGGTCGGGCGTTCGAGTCGCCTCATTCCGACAGAAAAGACTTAACTTTTAGAAGTTAAGTCTTTTTTTGTTTTATACCTCCTCTCCTCCGGTTTCCCGACCATAAGAGCGATACTCCAATGGAGTGAACCCCGTACGTTTCTTAAACGAGGAGAAGAAATGCTCGGTAGACTTATAGTCGAGCATAAAAGAGATTTCTTTCACCGATAAAGAAGTACCCACCAGCAATTGCTTAGCCTTACGCAACTTTAGCTCTTGGAAATATTTTGCAGGAGCATAGCCGGTATAATCCTTAAATACTTTGCGAAACCAAGAATAACTGATATTCAACTTCATTGCCAGTTCTTCCGGGTCAACATCCTTGAATACATTCTCGTTCATGATGATTTTAGCCTGCTCTATTTTCTGATCGACATCACCCACTTCGAAAATCTTGTTTTTAGAGATGGACAATATCATCCCTATCATATGTAGCACAATACCGGCAAGATATTGCTGGGAAGAAATCTTATCAGCTTCCGCAATTTCCAAAGCGCGAGAGAAAAGTGAAACGAGCTCTTCATTCAACCCCACCTCCAACACTTGATTCTCTTTCGATAGAAAACCACCTTTCACCATATCATCAATCACAGCTCCCTCGAAACCAATATAATATTCATTCCAACCCGTCTGCACATAAGGATAATATGTATGCCACTGACCAGGAAACAGCACCATCAGTCGTCCTTTGCACACTTGCTTCTCTGGCGTGGTCTCCGAAGAGAACACCCCCCTCCCTTTAGTAATATAGACCAACTGGTACTCGCGCAGAATCCGTCCTTTCTGCGCATTGAAAAAATAACCGGTAGGATGATCCTTCAACGGATAAGGAGAATTAGGCTGGATAGACTGAAAGCCCACAGTATTTACCCAAAGACCATATTTCTGGTCCATGTCATTTACAATAAGGTACTTAAACTCTACTCCTAAATCATTATAATTTTTAGTCATAACACGTGCCTTCCATAATAGCTCCGGAACAAAAATAGAGATTATTTATGAAAAATCCCGTCCGCAGCGAATATTATTCATCACGGACGGGAATAGACATGTAACCTAAAATAGCGCTTGCCTTAAAAAGCTTTATGATACAGAGCTTCTATATCTTCCACAGATGTAGGTCTCGGATTGCCACCGGTGCAGACATCATTGAAAGCATCGATAGCCAATTGATGCAAATCCTCTTCCCTAACATTGATTTCACGCAACCGCTGTGGAATGCCAATACTTAAAGACAATTTCCGGACAGCATCAATAGCAGCACATATACCTTCTTCCACGCTCATACCTTCCGTATTGACTCCCATCGCCTTCGCAATATGGACATATTTAGGAGCAGCCGGGGACGCTGCATTATACTCCATTACGTAAGGAAGAAGCAATGCGTTGGCCACCCCATGCGGAGTGTCATAATGGGCACCCAAAGGATGGGCCATGGAATGAACGATGCCCAGACCGACATTGCTGAACCCCATACCGGCAATGTATTGCGCTTGAGACATGGCCTCGCGGGCAACCGGATCGCTGCCATTGTCTACGGCAGCTTTCAAATGGACAGCAATCATTTCAATGGCTTTCAGTTCGAACATATCCGACATAGCCCATGCACCCGGCGTTATATAGCTTTCTATGGCATGAGTCAGTGCATCCATACCGGTTGCAGCAGTCAATCCTTTCGGCATGGAATACATCAGCTCCGGGTCAACAATAGCTACTGCCGGAATATCATTAGGGTCTACACAAACCATCTTTTTTTTGACCTCTTCGTCAATGATAACATAATTGATGGTCACCTCAGCAGCAGTTCCCGCCGTAGTAGGTAAAGCAAAAGTAGGGACAGCCTTTTGACGAGTATCCGCCACACCTTCCAGAGACTTCACATCTGCAAAATCCGGATTATTCACAACAATACCAATACCTTTTGCCGTATCAATGGAAGAGCCGCCACCCAAAGCCACGATAAAATCGGCACCGGATGCCTTGAAAGCAGCCACACCATTCTGTACATTGGTAATGGTAGGATTGGCCTTCACATCACTGAAGAGCTCATAAAGTATGCTGTTCTTCTCGAAAACTTCAATCACTTTATCAGCCACCTTGAAACGGATCAAATCTCTGTCCGTTACAAAGAAAGCCTTTTTGAAACCTCTGCGGGCAGCCTCCACGGCAATCGTTTCGCGACAGCCGGCACCGAAATAAGAGGTCTCATTCAATATCATTCTATACATAATTACACACTATCTGTTAAAACAATTATTTGGGCAAATTAAACGCTACGGACATTTCCTTCATTTGAAGCTGGCTCATACCATCCGGTTCAAAACCCATATTTTTGGCAGCGATATAAATAAGGGCGGATTTATTGAGTACATCCACCTGGTCGAAAGCAGCCATCACATCCACATCCACAGCAAACACACCATGTTTCTCCCACATCACTACATCATAGTCATCCAGTTCGCGGATGGTAGCCTCAGCCAATTCTACCGAACTGGGAAGTTGATAAGGGATGATGCCCAAACCGCGGGGACAGAAAGCCTTTGTTTCCGGTATCATACTCCAAAGCAGGTTCGAAGCTACATCTTTTTCCAGAAACTTCTTGTTGTGAGTCATGGCTACCAGCTCAATAGGATGCGTATGCACCGAAGCTTTATAGGGAGAACCTTTCGCTATCAGATTGTTGTGTACACTAAGATGGGAAGGAAGTTCCGATGTAGGCTGTACAGACTGGTCGGCTATAATGACATAGTTGGCACAGTCATCCAGAATGCGGATGACCGAACCGTTCTCCATCGGCCAACGGGCCAAATCGCGCATACGCTTGTTGGTGCCTTTGCAATAAAAATAGCAGTCTTTCAAATAAGGTAAAGTAGCACCGATTGATTTCACCTCACTAATGGCGGGCATAGCCTTGATTTCATCGTCTACAAACTCAGTGATGTTGACCGTAATATTGCCCCCATTACGTTCTGCCCAACCTTTCTGCCAGAGATAACCAGCCACCTCAGCCACCTTATTAACTTCCGCAGCCAGCGCCGGACGATTTTCTAGAATTGATTTCATATATGCAGATATATTTTAGTTTTATATTCAAAGATAGGTATTTAAACTTACCCCAGCAACTGTGGCAGGAAAGAAGAAATTATCAAGACTGCCAAGCCTATGACAAGCACTGTAATTGTCTTGGGTGTACACCCTTTCCATTCCTTCAAAAGGATCCCCCAAACATTGGAGAACGTTACGTTCAACGACATCAGGATGCACCACGAGAATGTGAGCAATACCGGAGAGGCAGCAAGGAATCCCTTACCCAAGCTAAGACCAAAGAACTGGCTGTACCACAACACACCGGCCAAAGCACAAAACAAGACATTGTTTACATAAAGGGATTTCTTGCCATAATCGCCCCAACTTTTGTTCCTGGAATTCTGATAGAAACAATAGACGGCATTCGTAATGAAACCACCCAGTGTCACCATCAATGTAGCAGGCAGTGTCTTGAATATATCCGCACTTTCAGCAAAACAGAGTTTCTCTCCAAAACCCAATCCTATACTGAAACACGCACTCATAAATCCGGCAAGAAGGGCTACAATAATACCTTTAGTAAAATTGAAATCCTTTACGGCCTTCTTCTTCTCTTCTTCGCTCAGGCTGGCAGACTTCATGCTACCGGCCAGACCGATAATGCCAATACCTACCAACGTGACCACTACACCAACAATAACCGATGTTGTCAAATCTCCTGCCTTACCAGTAAATACCGGAGTCAATATCGTTCCCAATCCGGCACAAGTACCCAAAGCGATAGACTGCCCAAGAGCTACGCCCAAATAGCGCATAGACAAACCAAACGTCAGTCCCCCCACTCCCCATAAAGCTCCGAAGAACATAGTCCAAAGCGTATCCGCAGGATTGTTTGCATAAATCTCGAACAGCGAATTGCCGGCAGGTACTGCCAGCAACGCGCCCAAGAACGGAAAAACCAGCCAAGCGAAAACACCTTGTACAATCCAATACGACTCCCAGCTCCACTCCTTGATGCGGTTAATGGGTACATAGCAACTGGATTGGCAGAATGCTCCGATGGCAATAATCAATAACCCTAATATTATTTCCATTTCTGTCAGTTACAAGGGTTTCCTATCCTCTTTTAGAGGTTACATTAGCTTCATACTTCTCTATTTCAGCGATGAACTCCTCACCTACCGGAACATTGTTTTTCAGACAGAACATGTCCCAAACAGCGTTCCAAGGCAAAGCCTTAGCCTCTTCGAGCAGAGCAAGGCGCTGGAAACCTTGACCGGTGGCCTCATATTCGCGAAGCTTTGCCAATGGTTCTAGTAACGCACGCAACATGCATTTCTGCGCCGCACGGGTACCGATTACATAAGCACCGATACGGTTGATGGAAGCATCAAAATAATCAAGACCAATGTGTACACGGTCCAGTGCATCGCAACGGACAATTTCTTGGAAAAGTTCAAGAGTGGGGTCATCCATGATAGTTACATGGTCAGAATCCCAACGTACCGGACGGCTTACGTGGAGCATCAGCTCAGGGACAAAGAGCAACATGGAAGACACCTTGTCTGCAGCACTTTCCGTAGGATGGAAGTGCCCGGTATCAATGGTAATAAGTTTCTGATGCTGTACACTATAGCCCATACAGAATTCATTGGAGCCTACTGTATAACTCTCTAAACCTATGCCAAACACCTTCGATTCAAGGCAGTCCTTCATATGCTTGTATTCCGTAGCAAAAATACGGTCGAGAGAATCTTTGAAAAGCACACGATACTTCATACGGTTTACAGTGATATCCTTGCTACCATCATGCACCCAAAGATTCATGATGCAGGGATCTCCCTGGCGGCGCCCCATTTCTTCGGCAATGGCACGACAACGTTTAGTATGTTCGACCCAAAAGTCACGGATACCTTGGTCCGGATGAGCCAGAGAAAGATTACCGCTCTTCGGATGAGAGAAAGAAGTGGAATTAAAATCCAATTTTATACCATTCTCGGCTGCCCATTGCATCCAGCTTTCGAAATGTTTCACCTCTACCTGATCGCGATCTACGAAGGTACCGCCAAAGTCACCGTAAATCTCATGCAAATTCAAACGGTGCTTACCGGGGATATAAGAAGCAGCTTTCAAAATATCGGAACGCAGTTCTTCCATATTACGGGCTTTACCGGGATAGTTTCCTGTTGTCTGGATACCACCGGTCAATGAGCCGGCAGATTCGAATCCCTGAACATCATCGGCCTGCCAACAATGCATGGAGATAGACACTTTCTGAAGTTGCTCCATTACTTTTTCTACATCCAATCCGAGAGCTGCGTAACGCTCTTTAGCAATTTCATACGCTTTGTTTATCAATTCTTCTTTCATGATACGTGATTTGATTATGAGTTATAAGTTATTGGTAATCATTATCCATTATAATTAGTCATCGTCAATTGCTTGAAGTGCAGGTAAGCGGTATTCCAATCCTCCATATCCTGCGGATAGAAAGTCTTTAATGGTATGGAACGGTTGATGAGCTGTCTCATGGAAGCAATGTCTCTAGCTGCTCCGGCAGCCAATGCCTGAACCATAACGTTACCGATAGCAGTAGCTTCGGAAGGTCCGGCAATCACGGGAATACCGACAGCATTGGCTGTCCACTGGTTAAGCAGTTCGTTACGGCTACCGCCACCGATAACATGTAAAGCCTCCACCGGACGTGGTGAAAGATTTCGCAGGCTATCCAGCACCTGACGGTATCTCAAAGCAAGACTCTCAAAGATACAGCGTACTATCTGTCCATGTGTCATGGGAATAGGCTGACGATAATCGGAACAATAGGTCTTGATGGCTTGCTCCATATTCGCCGGATTGGCAAACAAAGCATCATCCGGATTAATTAGACTACGGAATGGTTCACAAGTACCAGCCTCAACGATGAGTTCGGAATAAGAGATTTCCCCCCATTCGGTACGGCAACGTTCAAGCAGCCACATACCACAAATATTTTTTAACAAACGAATGGTTCCTTCCACACCGCCTTCATTCGTAAAATTCAAGGATTCTGTTTCAGCAGTAATGACTGGAGCATCCGTCTCCACTCCCATCAGAGACCAAGTACCACTACTTAGATAAGCAAAATTACGGTCCATGGCAGGTACGGCAGCAACAGCAGAAGCCGTATCATGCCCGGCAACAGCTATCACGGGGACAGCGCCAAGTCCGGTTATTCGTTGTACTTCCTCCGTCAAGCCCCCTATTTTTTCACCAGGATAGACAAAACGCCCGAAATGAGCTTGTGTCAGTCCAATCTCCTGCAGCAAGGCATCCTCCAGCCTGCAGGTATTGGCATTTACCAACTGTGCCGTACTGGCAATAGTATACTCCGTTACCATCTGACCGGTCAACATATAGCTCAAAGCATCAGGCATAAACAGCAATTTATCTGCAGCTGCCAATGCACTGTCATGATTACGGCGTAATGTATCAAGTTGGAACAAGGAGTTGAAATTCATCACCTGAATCCCCGTCCATCCATACACATGGCTACGAGGTATACGTGTGAAGAACGCTTCCGGAGCACCCACCGTATGAGGGTCACGATAGGAATACGGCTGGCGAAGAAATCCCCCATCCTTACCTACACAGACAAAATCTACTCCCCAAGTGTCGATACCGATGGAAGTTATTTCTACACCTTTACGGGCGGCAATCCTTAGCCCTTCAATAATATGACGGTAAAGTTCATAAATATCCCAGTAAAAATGTCTGCCAGCTTCAATCAGATGATTTGGGAAACGGTTTACTTCTTCCATTTCCAAACCATTCGAAGTAAAAGTTCCCAGAATTGTGCGACCACTGGTAGCCCCCAAGTCGACCGCAAAAAAGCATTGTTTCATGGTAATTAGTTTTAGTTGCTATTCAACGATACAAAAATAGGAGATTATCCCCCTACTTTTTGTACAGTTTTTGATTGAAAGGGTGTCAGATTTGGCAATTTATTATAAAAAGAAGAATTAACGATGCACCGGAAAAGTTTCTATTTCCAATGACACCGGCCCCATCAATCCCGACGGTTGCAAAGAATCACCATTAGTCCAGTTATTAATAGGTATCCAGGTAGTCCGTTCAGATTCAGGCAAATGACTATCACCAATCAAACGATTTTGCCAAGTAGTAACCAGTTCGATCTCCAAATGATTCTTACCGGGTTTCACCAAATCCGTCACTTCAACCCGATAAGGTGGTGTCCAAACTCCTCCAGCATACTGACCGTTTACCTTTACCTTCGCCATTACACCGACACGATTTAGGTTCAGATAAATGCAACCTTTAGGCTTGGCGGTGAAAAAGAAGTCCGTTTCATATATAATGGTTCCAGAATAATAACGTATGTTTTCCTCTACGCTTTTACTCAAATCCTCCAATACATTATGCGTTTGTATCTTTTTGGGACCTCGCAAGGTATCACAGAAAGTCAACGTCCAAGGTTGGTCAATCTGAAAAAGAATTTGTGGATTTGGAAAGTTTTGCACCAGCAATTCGCCAGCCGGTTCCCCACCTGTTCTACGGAACACAATAAACGCACTCTCATAAGGATAGAGTTTTAATGGAACGACAGTTCCAGTTTCTGTCCTCCAATAAGCCGGTAAAGAACGGATCTTTCCATTAATGGCATTCCATAATTCCGGTTGCTTCCGCTGCATACGGAATTCCGGGTAGACTGTTACCTCCTTATTTTCCTGGTTGGAGATAAAATAAATCTCCGTTTGCTCCATTGTTCTATGTCCGTACAGCAATTGCACATCTTCTGGAAGCTTGCAATCCGGTACACAGCGAATGGTAGCCAAGGCCTCGTCCATATCCATATTCACCATTAAAAGCCCCTTCCCTATACAAGCCATCTTTTTCCGGTTACCGTCCAACCCATCCCAAAGCTCAGCAGCCAAAGCCTTCACTTGTTTATCCGCCTCTCCATAATTTTGTCCACTGGGTGAGCGTTCAGGAGCAGGTCCTAAAACGACAGCCCCATCATACAATAATTCTTTGATCTTTTCTAATAACTCCGGCCGCATAGTTTTAAGTTGTGGTAACACCAATATACGGTATTGTGTACCATGAGGCAAAGTCAACAAACCATCTTTCACAAACAAGTCACGCTCAATCACCTCAGCGTTAATATAGTCAAATTGAAACCCTTTAGGTAATGCCGGTTCGGCAATTCCAGTCATTTTAGGAGTATCTTCACCGATAAAATAGGCTACATCTGCCACATTTACCCCTTGCTGTAACATATAGTTTACCCGTTTCAGATAAGAAGTAAACAAATCTAATTGGGAGTACCATGTATTCAAACGGTTAAATTCACTACTGAAAAAATCATTGACTCCCGGAACCCGTTCATCAGACGGTTGAGAAATATATACATGTAGCAGCGTATTATTAATACCTTCCGTAAAGAAACGATCCCCTCTCTTTTTCATCGTAGCGGGATAGCATTCAAACGGACGGCCACCACTTGTAAAAGACTCAGCAGATATCTTATTCTTCCCATAAATATGCCCACAAGAGGAAGCAGCCCGGTTCTCAATATTGCCCAACTCACCAAAACTCCAGAATTCACCACCAATTTCATCAGACTGCCCACCATATTGCAAGAATTCACCTGGAAATCCCCAATGCCCATAATTTTCAAGCCATGTCTGTAACCCGTATTTATGACTGATATCACGCAACCCACCTACATAATCGTACGCTATACGGTCGGCTACCAAGCGACGCATATCCCATAAAAAGCGGTCCGTACGATCCTGGCTTTCCACTACATATCCTTCATAAGCGGGTAAGAATGGTAATGCGTCATAACCATAACGCTGACAGAATGACTCCAGGAAGTCATCGGTAAAGTTTTGCCCTCCGGTCTCATAACTATCTTGTACCACAACCTTCCAACTCCTACGGTCAGCCTCTGGAATACGACGGCAAATTTCCCCCATTAATGCCTCAAAATGTGCTGCAACATGTTTGCGACTCATTTTATCAGTCTCCAAACCGGTAGCTTCCGGATCTGCCGGACTGTTTTTAACCCCAGTCGGACGCATTCCCATACGCATAATAACCCAATCTCCTGCAGGAGCATCCCATTCCAAATTATCACCTTTCAAAAATGAAGATATATCCAATACTCGGTTTGGGTCAACAGCCAACGAAGCATCATCCAACACCGGTTGTTCCCGCCATTGATATTCATGCCAATAAGGAAGAGGCGTCTGATACATTTTAGCCAGTAACTTCTCCGGATAACGTTCCACCAATGGCTGTGACAGCAACTCTATATTTTCCAATTCATAACTTTCCACTTTCTGATCCAACTCCAATCTGAAGTTTCTGCCCACTGTAGCAGGAACAGAAACCACGACCGGAGCATAAGGTTCGAAACCAACGTTCAAAGCTGCATTAAAACGGGAAATCTGAAACTTCGCCAACTCACGGTACTCGTTTCCGTCCTTCACCGATAAATATGCATTAGTCTGAATAGCCTTAGTGGATGGATATATCCGGATACTTCGTAGTGTAAAATCTTCAGTTGCCAAGAAATCTACAACAGTAGCGTCACCAGATGTCTTGGGGAAAACGACTTTACCGGAAGACAGAACAGTCTTTTCTTTAGTAGCTGGAAATGCTATGACTTTAACATCTTGGAAATCATCGGCAGGCTTTTTCAATGTTAAATTGACTTTCTGTCCACCTGATACCTGGCAACTGACAGAAGTAAGATACCTCATTGCCTGCTCTGGCTTCACCCAAGGGCCACCGGATTGGCTCCATCCCGGAGAATTGAAAATACCAATTTCAATTCCTAACTCCGTAGCTGTTTTCAAAGCTATATGCAACACCTTCCACCATTCCTCGCTTCCAAACGCAACCTTAGGATAAGGCGACTTCATGGATTCATCTCCTATACAACCTATGAAAGCACGATTAATTCCTGCTTGTTTCATGGCATATAAATCTTTCACGACTCCTTCTTCTGAAATATTTCCGGCTATCCAATACCAATAAACAGACGTCTGAATTTGCTCTGGCGGAGTCTTGAAGTTTACCTCCAGCATATCCGATGTCTGTTTACATCCCACAAATACAAGGGACAAGAACAAACCGAGTACAATCTTACGATACAATTCTTCCATATTTACCTTTATTTGGTATTGCATGATTAATTAGTATTAGTCACTGTTTTACTGAATAATAAAGGTAGGGAATTTGCGCCCTACCTTTTGTGTGTTTTTGTGGAAAAGCATTAGACAATATACCTAATTTATACCCCATGAGAAATTCGGAGTATTTCCCATTTCCAACTCTAAAATACCTCCGGCCATTATGTCCTTGTAATCCAAATAACATTTGGTATAATCCCGTCCATTTAATCGAACTGATTGAATATAAATATTCTTATCCGAGTTTTTATTAGCTTTTATCATAAAAGTCTTTCCTGCTCCTACTTGAATCTCAATTACTTCAAAAATAGGACTGGTAATCTCATAACGGGTATCACCCGGACAAATAGGATATAATCCGCAAGCAGACAGCACATACCAAGCAGACATCTGTCCAACATCTTCGTTACCGACCAGGCCTTCTACCTTATCATGATAAGCGTTATCACAAATGAACCGTGACCATTTTTGGGTTTTCCACGGTTGTCCCAAACGGTTATACAAATAAGGGACATGGTGTACAGGTTCATTGGCATGGTTATAATAGGCATTCCATAAGAAACTATCCGGGGTTTTTGCAAACATAGTATCCAAATCCGCAATGACTTGTTCGGTTCCTCCCATCAATTCCACCATGCCTTGTATATCATGAGGAACAAACCAGCCTTGTTGAAGCTCGTTACACTCTATACATCCGTACCACTCATGCAATTTTCCATCTGCGGGCCAAGGTTCAAACGAGCCATCCGCTTCCTTCGGGCGAAAACTATGTTTTTCTTTATCATACAGATTCTTATAGGAACGGGATAATTTTGCATAGTATTCAGCATCCTCTCGTTTTCCCATAGCTACTGCCAGCTGAGACATACACCATTCCGTATAGGCATATTCTAAAGTTTTGGAAATACCCAACGGATTGGGAGTATATCCCAGTTCCGCATTCCCGAACATTTTAGAGGTCTTGTCAGCACACTCATAAGCTTTGTCCATATCCAACCGGCAAATACCTTTTGCATAAGCGTCTGCCAATACAGAAATGGCAGGATTACCTAACATACAGCCGCTATAAGCATTCAAAAATTCCCATCTTTCATAATAGCCCTTACCGCTTTCCTCTGCCATTGTAGTTAAAGACAACAATAAGTCATTCACCAAACAAGGATTGATGATGGTCTGCAAAGGCATTTGACTACGGAACACATCCCAACCACTAAAAATTGTTCTTTTAGTAAACAGCTTGGATTCATGAACCCTACCGTCAGCTCCCATATACTTACCATCCACATCAGTAAAATCTCTCGGATCAATCATTGTATGATACAAAGAAGTATAAAAAATCTTTTTCTGTTCATCAGTACCTCCCCGGACTTTTATTTTCGACAAAGCCGCCTCCCATAAATTCCGTGCTTGTGCTTTCACACCATCAAAATTCCAGTCTGCAATTTCTGCCTTAAGATTCTTTTCTGCACCAACCTCACTGACATACGAAATCCCTGACTTAAACAGCACTTCCTCACCTGCTTCCGTTTCAAATTCTGTAAAGAAGCCGATATGCTCTCCTTCATATTCCTCCACATTGTATATGACAGAAGCATCTGATGTTAGTTTCTGAAATTCCGGACTTTCAATAAATTCCAGTTTCCGATTCTGCCCCTCCGGTATTTTGACACTCCACACACCGAAAGTCTTCAAAGGTTTTGAGAATTCGGCATAAAAATACACGGTATAATTCGCCTTTCCCTCTCCATTTCCCCAACCTCCTCCATCGGGAGTACACTCCATTCTACCTGAAATCGTATGCTCATCAATGACTTTCACTGCTTGAAAAGTTGAAGTACCACCTACACGACGGGCAAGGTCTATCTGTATCCGTGACTGTTCACTTTCCGGATAAACCAGCCTCAACATGCCACAATGAGGAGTGGCCGTAGCCTCCACTTTCACCTGATAATCACTCAATAGAACTTTGTAATATCCAGCACTAGCCTCTTCGGAACTTTTATCATAACGAGAACGATATCCACTCATGCCTTTCTCTTTACCCGAATTTGTACGCATAGTACCCACTGTAGGCATGACCAAAAGATTACCCAAGTCTCCTCCCCATCCGATACCGCTCATCTGCGTAAAAGCAAATCCTTCTATAGTTTCATGCTCATAACTATAACCGGAACCATTGTCTCCTCCAGTTATTGTATTAGGACTTACTTGAACCGCCCCAAAGGGAGTTACGGCCCCTGGAAAAGTTTTACCCAGACCATGATAAGCCCCGGCAGCCTCTGTATTAGTACTGGCACCGATAAAAGGATTCACATAATCAGAAACATGTGCCATTTCATCTTTACCCGAATATATGGAACAAGAAGTACAATTCAAAAGAATGCATGCTGATAAAAAGAAACTCCCCTTTCTTACTTTATAAAAAATAGTGTTTGCCATAACCTATATTTATTTTATTAATCAAAAATAGAATACTACTTCAAAACCTTAAAACTGTATGAACCGGACAAAACCTGGATAGGTTCTTTTGCACATTCTTTCCCCCATTGAGGGAGTACAATAGTAGCTGAGGTATTTACTGGAATTTCCACATTCAATTTAAAATTACCTCTTTCGTCTATATGCCAATCCGAAATTATCTTCCCATATAAAGTGTTATATGACGCCCTACAATAACTCAAATCAGATACCGGTGCAGGAGCAATATAAAAATGTTTCATACCCGGTTTGGATTTATCCGGTCGTATACCCGCAAGCGAATGATAAAACCATGCCACGACGCTTCCAAACATCGGGTGACAATGCCCACATCCTCCCGGATCTCCGCTACCATCCCAAGTTTCCCACAATGTACTGTTTTTTTCATCCAGCAAATAGCTATATCCTGGAAAGTCTCTTTGATTCATTAGTCTATATGCCAGATCGGCCCTTCCATTATCCGTCAAAACCTTCAATAAAAGCGGAGTGCCAAAAATGCCTGTATCAAAATGATAATCAAGTTGTTCTAAATGGCCCAGCATTGCAGAAAACACCTTTTCATATTCATCGTCAGGAACAAGTCCAAACCCCAATGCAAAAACATCGGCTCCTTGCCTTCCTTCCCAATAATGATTGGTAAGAGGATTATAAAAGGCTGAATTAAAATTTTCTTTTATACTCCGAGCCGAAGCCCTAAAAAATTCTGCATCCGCTTTCTGCCCCAATACCTTTGCTATGTCTGCCATTATACAAGTTACATGGTAAAAGTATGCTGTATTGACCAACGCCGTCGGAATTTCTATATGGTTATACAAAGTACACCATTCTCCCAAACACCAGCCATTCGGTTCTTCCTTAACTATAAGCCCACGGTCATTAGTCCGTGTACCAAGGTACCCTATCCACTGCTTCATGCCATCATAGTGTTTCTGTAATATTTCGGTATCACCGTAATGACAGAAATAAGCCCAAGGAACAATAATATAAGCCGATCCCCATGCAGGCCCACCTCCTCCACCGCTAAAAGGTGCAGTATGCGGTACATATCCGGTAACTTTATTCCGCGCATCATCCATATCATCTATAAACTTCCGGAGAAAACGCGTCATATCGTACGAATAAAGCAGACTTTCAGTTATAACTTGTCCATCCCCCGTATAAGCCAACCGTTCACGATGCGGGTCACTACTTACAATCCCTTTAAAGTTAGCATGCATAGTACGATTATAAGCCTGACAAATACGATTAAAGAGTTCATTGGAACATTCAAAACTCCCCGTATTCTTCACATCTGTAAATATAGATTTCACAATCAGACTAGACTCTGAAATTTTTGTGTTCCGAGATACGACCTCCACCTTTCTGAAAGTGTGCCATGTAAATTTAGGCTCCCATTCTTCCTTATCGCCACCTTTCAAAATATAAGTATCTGTCTGCCCATAATCCAATCCTTCCTCACTGATAAAACGTAACCGTATCATATCCCCGGAATTACCTTCTACATTCAAGGTACACCAACCGGATACTGTTTCGGGCAACGTAAAGATATAGAGTGAATCATTAAGTTGCTCAAAATGAGTATCCACAATCTGCATAACCTTATTAAAAGGGATTGTCTGGAACATCAATGTACCGGTAGGCGGTCGGACTTGTAATGCTGATTCCCATATATTATCATCATAGGACTCTCGATTCCAATGTCCCAAATCTTTACGAGCATCATAAATTTCCCCCGTAAATATAGCATCATGCAATAATGGTCCTGTTGTAGTCTTCCATGAATTATCTGAAACTATCATTTCTTTGGTTCCATCTTCATATTCAATCTCCAATTGTAATATCATTTTAGGAACATCATACCACATATGCCCTTCCACTGTGCGATCACGCTGATTGTACCAACCATTCCCCAATATTATACCTATAGCATTATTCTGCATTTTAAGGTTTCCAGTTACATCAAATACATTATAAAATACACGTTGCGTAGACTGGTCATCATAATGATACAACAATTTCTTAAGAGACCGTCTATCATAGTTGGTTACAGCAGGTGCCAATACTTGTTCCCCTACTCTTTCTCCATTGAAATACATTTCATAGAAGCCCAATCCACAGACATAAGCCATTGCTTTTTTTATAGGTTTTGCAACTACAAATTCCTTACGGAAATAAGGAGCTGGAAAAGTCAGGGTGGAGTCTGGAAATATATCTTCCCTATTCCCTATCCACTGCGCTTTCCAATCCGAAGGACACAGCAAGCCCATGCTCCAGTCAGCAATATTGCTCCATTCAGAAGGGACATCACACTCATCCCAAACCATCACTTTCCAATAAAGTTGCATTCTGGCAGATAACTTCTTGCCTTGATACCGGACGATAGATTCTGAAGACAACACTTTTCCAGAGTCCCAATAATCTCCTTGTCCTCTTTTTATTAAAGACAAATCATCCGATACAATAATACGGTATGCAGACTGAGACTTACCCGTTCCTTCTGAGATCAATTGCCATTGTAATACCGGATTCGGATTATCGACTCCCAATGGACTTTCCATATAATCACAACGCAGATTCACTATGTCAATCCCCCTTTCTGCACATGCAACAAACGATAACATAGCGAACACCAAAGATATTTTTATAAAGAATTTATTCATGATATTCAATTTATTATTCAAAAAAGGAACAACATTCACTCGTTTCTCAAATCAAGGAAAAGAAGGAGGCAGCACTTTGGTACCCCATTTCAAATCAGCCTTACCGGAAGTCTGATATTCTAAAGTAGCACCATTGGAGAGTTCATCCCAATTTATCCAAGTACTATTATATAGTACCCCATTCACCTTTAAAGACTTGATATAGATGTTTTTCTCAGAGCCACCCTTAATAAAAATAGAACCATTTTTCAGATGAATCTTTACAGAAGAAAAGATTGGCGTATTTATGGTGAAACCACCAATTCCCGGAATCTCCGGATATAATCCTATACAAGCAAAAATATACCATGCTCCCATTGTTCCGAGATCATCGTTGCCAGGAAGCCCATCTATCTTGCCAGAATACTGTTCATTCAGTATCCGATTTACGACAGTCTGTGTCTTATACGGACAACCTACCCAGTTATATATCCAAGGAATATGAAAACTTGGTTCATTACCCGAAGCAAACCAAGCATCATTATAATTAGCATCCAAACGTTGGAAGAACTCATCTAAACGTTGCTCTGCATTTTTTTTACCACCAATCATTTCAACCAAGCCTGCAATATCATAAGGCACCATCCAAAAATAATTTTTATAAGTAGATTCACGAAAGTCCTCACTTAACGGTTTCCAAGAGCCATCGGAGTTACGGGATTGTAACCAACCAGTTTCCGGATTGAAAAGGTTCTTCCAGGAACGTGCAAAGTGAAAATAACGCCAGGCCGAGAATTCATCTCCTATAGCACGCAAAGCAAATTGTCCGATAGCAAAATCTGAAGAAGTATACTCCAATTGTTCGGAAGCATTATAGTAACCTTTCTCCAGATATTGCTTTAATCCCGGCCTTTCTTCTATATTCTGCGATTTGGCTCCCGGTATTTCTGCATTTGTTCTCATTGTTTTAAAAATCGGTCTAGGATCATAATTCCTGGCTCCAAACGCATAAGCGTTCGAAATCAGAATAGGAGTAGGATCCCCCTGCATGACTCCCGTTTCTATATTTGCCAACACCCAACGTGGAAAAGCGCCACCGGATTGTTCTGCAAAATCCTGGTGAGAAATTACAATATCAGAAGTCACATCTGGCTCCAGCATAGCCAAAAGCTGAATCTGCGTACGATAAGTATCCCAATTACTAAAAGAAGTATATTGTTTGGAACGTGATTTATATACCCGGTTATCAGCCCCCATATATTCACCGTTTACATCACTACAAACGTTCGGATGAATCATTGTTCTATACAAATGTGTATAGAACTGGGTGATACGGTCCGCATTGTCGCCTTCAACCTCTATCTTGCTTAAATAGTGGTTCCAACTTTTTTCGGCTTCTCCCCTTATCTCATCAAAGTTCCAGCCTGCATTCTCCATTCTCAAATTTTTCCGCGCATTATCAACGGACACATAAGAAACTCCAATCTTGTATTGTATATCCTTCTTCTTATCTAAATCAAAAGTAAAATAAACACCAGAACATTCTCCTTCGGCAAAAGTTGTATTAGGTTTCAGTTCCTTCTGTTTCCAGGTTCCAAACTCAACTGCGCCTTTATCAAACTCCGCAACAAAGTAGACTTTGTAGGGAGTAGGTAATCCACAAAAATTTCCCCCAACAGCATACCCTTCACACCTATTGGGAGCAGTGATAACAATTGCTGCTTGATTTATAGGGGTGGCTGATATACCACCACCTATGATAACCGTCCCCATGGTCTGATTGGCTGGAAATTCATACTTGGCCATACCTGTTCGCTCAGTAACCGTCAAATGTGCCCGAATATCCTCTTGTACTGTTGCTTCATAATATCCGGCATGACCTTGTTCTTTAGAAATATTGATTCTGTAATTCAAAATATTCTCTGGAGAGGCCTGCAACTTTCCCTTTACGGGAAAAGTGGGGAAATTACCCATATGGTCACAACCGGCTCCACTCAATTGGTTGATTACAAAACCGGCACTTTTTGAAAAATAAGATGGAGTAAACTGTACCATCCCAAAAGGATAAGTGGCCCCTGGATAAAGATAGCCCGACGCAAGGCCAAGCCCTTTCGTACCAATCAACGTATTGACTTCCTCCGCATAATTTTTATCATCAGTCCAATTGTTTCCTAATATGAAGAACGGATTTAATAATAAAAAAAGAGATAATAATATTTTATTTTTCATTCGAATCAATTTTTAATGTACGTATTCCGAATTGAGGAATGGCTAAATCCAAATAACTCTTCCCATTTTCCTCATGTACAAGCAATGTTTCTATAGTCCGGCCATCCAATTCTACTAGTTTAACACTCAAATTCGTTCCGGTTATAGCAATCTTTCTCGAAGTATCATTACTCAGAGAATTGAACAAACGGACATACAAACTCTTTCCTTCATAATACATGGATGACAATTCATAGGCATCATTTTCTACGGATAGGAAAGAAGCAGAAGTCAAAGAAATATCACCCGCCAATGTAGCTATCAACGGTTCATTCCGTTCTTCACTACGTGTCCATAAACGGCATTGCTCCCAATTTCCCTGATGAGGTAATATAGAATATGAGAATTCAGTAGGTCTATCTATTCTATAATCCATTCCCCAAAGCCCTTTGCCTGCATACTGCACATTCAATGCCAAAGGAAAATCCTCCCCATGCACATAGCTGGTTGTATGGTCAGAGAACAAAGCCAGCCCACACGAATTATCTCCGGCAACCTTATCGACCCAATGTACAATGACATTATGTTTAATGCTGTCCCAACGATTGAAGAATGTATTTTCCAAACGACTTTTACACACATCGAAAGGAGCATCCTTGTAAATCAAGGGCGATTCTATCTCCGTAGGAAAATAAAGTAGCAGTTTATACCGGTCATCATAAAAGGATTTGCGCGGGTCTTCAGTCTTAAATTCAATACCCGGTTCACCAATCTGCACATCACCCATCCAATCAATCTTTATATGCATGTCGATTCGAGGTTCACCCTGCGCCAATTGAATTGTCTGTACAAAAGGATGCACCCCTATCTTACCTTGTACGCACACCTTCATCAGTAAAGGGCCCTGCTCTATTAACCGAATCGTAGCAGGTTGTTCGGTACTAGACAAAAAAGAATTTTTCTCAATAAAGAATCCCCGCAACTCATTAAAACTCCGTCCATTACCCAAATCAACCAGTTCTCTGTCTTGAAGGAATCTTACCTTAAGACTTTCCACAGCACCACCTTTAGACGGATTTAAAACCAGAGAATATAAGTCACTCTCCAAACGACACCTACCATCATGCATCCGCTCGAAACAAAAAGTTGCTTTAGTACGGCTTGTTGACTCCTGGAAAGTATAAGTTGCGAACCCCGTAGATGGAACTTTTGCACGGAACAGTAATTTAGTTACTTCCCCTTCATCAATCCATTGGGTAGGAGATTCTACCCCCCGATTATCAACCGCTATCCAATCCTTGCCCTTCCATGAAGAAGGGACTTCGACAGAAACCAGTTCTTCTCTCTCCACAGCCAATGTATTGAAGACCCAAATCTTGTTTTCTCTCCTTTGACCCGCCATTAGCTTTAAAGATTGGTCTATCACTCGTTGGCTCTTTTGGTTTGTATTTCTAGTCCAATCGGTTACCGTTTCTGCCCAGGTTTTCCCACCATTCAAACGGTTATACGGAACAATCCAACAATCATGATGCTGAGAAAGCATCAATGTACGCCATGCCTCATCTATGGAATCCATGGGCCATTTCTCTCCCCGATACAGCTTTGCATAAGAAGCCATCTTCTCCGCTTGGACAATGGTATTTTCTGCTGTACGAATCTCCCTCGCCAGACGTTGCATAACTTGTGTTCCCCACATTAAAGAACATAACACATCCTCCTGTGAAAAATGCCAATCATCTCCAGTACTTCCGTTCGAACAATTCTGTATATAGTCACGCCAAGTCTTATAAGCTGTAGGACAATAATAAGCAGCAGTATCCTGACCCAACCAAGGTCCCTTATTCCAGCCATGGCTCCATGCCGCATCCTGAATGCACATGCCTACCGGATGCTTAATCCCCGCATCCAGGCATTTCCCAATATAATCCCTACTGTTAAACCAAGCTATGGACTGCCAGGTCGAACCCGGCTGTAAATCTTCGCAGCCATAACGGGGTACTGTAACAAGTTTCGTCCCGTCCGGTCCTACCCAATTCACCAATTCCCCCCCATAAGCACTTACATAGCCTCCCCACATGGTATTGGGATTCTTTGTCGAAGCATACGAAAAGCCTAAAGACTTCAAGACCATAGGTAAGCAACTTGTAAAGCAAGGTTCTTCTGCCGAATAAGTGGTGAAAACAGCTTCGGGGAAGTGTTTTCTAAGAAGACGCATCCCATATTGAAATTGACGGATAACACTTTCTCCCGAAGTTCCGAAAAAATAACTTTGAGCATAAGTAGGATTCACATATTCTATGCGTCCGGAACGGACAGACTGGTCTTTGAACATTTGTTTAAAAGCAGAATAACCCTCTGGATCGCGTTGTCTGACTATTTCCCAAGATTCCGGTTCTATCTCCAGATTGACTCTCCAATCCGGATACTGTTTCAATTTCTGGACAATGAATGAAGTCTGCCCCATAGGATAGTGTCCATAGACCCCTCCATGATAGCCATCTATAAAATAGGCTTGCTGGGCTTTTACCAAACTATTAAAGCCCAGCAAACCTATTAAAAAGATTATAAACCTTTCCCTCATACCGTTTCCCTCAATTAAAGCTTAACCAGTTCCACTTTCAAAGCCTGTGGTTTATTCATTTTATAAATACGCTCCACCAATTCCAACTGCTCATTTTCGTTATCTTCACGAACACTCTTATGCATAAAACGCAACCAATAATCTTTCAGCATATTAACAAAAGGATTAGTCCTACGATTCTCCAACATAGTGTCAACAGCCTTTTCATCACTTGCCCACAGCAGCCCTTTGTCACGCATCAAGTTATATTCCATCCAGTAATATTCACGCATCTCACGTTCCATAAACCAGCGCTGCTCATTCAACCGGCGTATCTCTTGTGCTTGTTCGTTTTGAGGGGTATTGTCATAAGCAGCCAGGTTGATTCCACGTTTCAAGTCACCGGCTGTTAGACGTGTTATTGTCTTTCCATCAATTTTCAAAACATAATAACCATCGGACAAGCCTTTCACCGCCAAACCCTCATAATTCATTTCATCCATGAACGGTATGACATTCAATGCATCAGCCTGCGTATGCAGTTCGTTGTTGTAATGGCTTCTGTCTATCGGATAAGGGAGTGAATTAGCTAGATAAGTAAAACTGATATTTTCAGAAGAAACAACCAAATCATCAATCTTGCAGTTATCTGAACGGTTCACAGTCCTGGTTGAAGCATCTATAGCTATATCTGCAACAGGCTCATTAGCTAATCCTTGAGCTTTCAAGAATAAATATGCCATCACCAAATGGCCGTCTGTTGTAGGATGGACACGGTCACCGCCACACAACGTGAATGTAGAATCAGCTTGTTGCTCACGCATGTTGATCTCTGTCATCGGACGATTAAAATCCACATATCCCCACCGATTGGCATGTGCCCTTTCTTTCAGAAAATCAGAAATATCCTGAATCAACTTATTCTTTCCCGGAAAAGGGACCTTATTGAAACAAGAAGTTTCGTCATAAGGCGAACTGCCAATCAGCACCTTCTGAACTTTAGGATATTTTTTATAGGTATCTTCTATGACTTTGTAATCACGGCAGGAGGCTTCTACGTTCTTACGCCCTATATTTGCATTCTCTGTAAGAGTGTAATCCATATAACCGGTATCATTCATGCCGAACGAAAGAGTAACCACAGTGGGGTTATGTTCAAAAACCTTGTCCAATCGTTGAGACATCTGCTTTGCCACATCGCCCCCGACACCTTCATTAAAGACATCAATGCGTCGATTCGGGAAATGGGTCATATAATACAACCATATATAGGAATGATAATGTCCTCCACAAGTTATACTGTTACCTACAAAAGCAACTCGCTCTCCCTCCTTAAAAACCGGAATGCTCTGAGATTGCATTCCATTAATACCCATTAATAAGTAAATTGCTACAATTATAAATTTCTTCATCTTATTCTTTTTTATCAGTAAATATTTTCCCAAAAGATGCATAATCAAAGCATCCTTTCTATTACAAAAGAAATGAACACCTAGCAGTTACTCCTTATTTTTGAAAATAAGACTTCTATCTTTATCTCCAGAAAATGATTATAACTACCTGATTTCTATATCATATGTGCCTGTGCCTAATTCCAAATACTGCTTATCCAATTTAACTTCTTGACCATTCACAACACCTTTATTAGCATTGCTGGGAATAGCAACACTTGCCTCCACTCCTACCGGCAACACAACATGCATCATTAAACAGTCATCTTGCAATTTCCAATTCACTATGATAGTTCCATAAGGAGATTCCTTAGTAGTATTTGCCCAAGTCACCCCTTGTGGAATTTGCGGCTCAATAAACACATGCCGGTAACCCGGTTGTTTTTCATCAGCTCGAATACCGCCGACAGCCTGATAGAACCAATTAGCAATACCGTTATAACAATTGTGCACACGGCTACGCTCCCCATTCCAATACTCCCATGTAGTAGTAGCATTATTATTAAGCATGTGCAGATATCCCGGATAGTCTGGTTGCTTCAACATGTCATACATGAAATCGGCTTCCTTATTCCGGATAACCCAATCCGTCAGGATAGGGACCCCAACCAGACCAACCGCTATATGTCCTTTGTACTGTCCAGCTGAACGGGCAAGCATCTCCTGCTTTACTTTATCATATAAAGCGTCAGGCACTGCCCCTACAAGCATCGGATAAGACATATCCAGTTGTGACCCTGTAGCATAAATATTTTCTTCATCGTTATAGAATGTCTGGTGAATCAGAACGTTCAACTTCTCCTTACGCACGGCAAAACCCTCCGCTTCATCCTTGCGTCCCAATGCCGTCGCTATCTTGCACATAGCATCCAGACAGTCACTGACAAAACAGTTGTTCACCAAGTCTATCGACATCTGGTTCCCGCTATCTACACCTATGGGAGCCAACCAGTCTCCCAGATACCAATCACGGTAAGTTGTGTCGGGCCAGCGTTTCAACAATCCGTTTACGGTGTATCTGTCCACATAACCGAACCATTTCTTCATATTGTCGTAATAGCGTTCCAACAGCCGGCTGTCTCCATAGTTTACATAAGTACGCCAAGGGGCCAGAACTATAAACCCACACCAATAAGGACCGCCGCCACCACCACCGGCAGGAGCTACATGAGGCAGTCCACCGTCCTCTTGCATCACATCACCCCATGCTTGTAACCAGTTCATATAAGTCGGAGCAGCATCATACATAGTCTGGAATGCCTGTGTGGACGAATTACCATCACCGCCGTAACCGGCACGTTCCAAATGCGGACAATCCACCATGTAACCGCTGAAAGTCAGACAGCGCAATGTGTAGTTCACCATATCATGTATAGCATTCAAGTCTACATCCGAACAAACGAATGTAGATGCTGGACGATAATCACCATGTACCAAGTAAGCTTTTATTTGCGACGGTTGCGGATGATAAGGCAAATTGGAAATTTTAATGTAACGGAAAGCATGGTGATGGAACTTATTGCAGAACTTGTCACCATTTTTACCGGAAGCAATATAGAGATCACTCTCCCCTTGCTCTTCAATACTGCCATCAGCCTTCATAAAATCGCTATAAACTGCCGTTATTTCATGCCCTTCAGGCAGTTGAGGAGTTTGTAGTTCAAACCAGCCAGTCAACACCTTCCCCATATCCACTAACCATGTATTGTTACCAAGGGCAGTGATACTCTTTGCTGTCAACGTTTCCTGGATCTTATTTGCACTACACATCTGCGGAGTCGCTTTCCGGTCATTCACACATACTTCAACAGCCGACTTCCATTGCAGTTTGTCCAACTCCCTTGCCGTAAGACCAGCAGGAAGCATGCGAGCATCTATCCGTTCACCGCCGAAGCGCAAAGCATTCCAGGTTCCCATATCAGCATAACCACTCTCACGTCCCATCCACGTAACATCTGTCGTGAGAAGTTTTTTCCATTTCCCATCTTTCAAAGTGCTTAAATCGGCCCTTACCACCGGACCGTCATGCTCAGCTTTGAAAGTGGTTTTCTTATACCAACCTTTTCCCAACCATAAGAGTATTTCGTTTTTACCAGACTTCAAAAAAGACGTAATGTCATAGGTCACAACCAACGAACGCTTATCCAGTTGTGAAACTGCAGGTGACAAAACAGAGGAATCCACCTTCTTTCCATTGATATACACTTCATGATATCCTAAAGAATTGACATATAAAAAGGTGGTAGAAGGCTTGTCCACTGTAAATGATTTCCGCAGCAAAGGCGAATCCACATTACCTCCGTCCAGACTAATGAACTTTCCCTGCAAGTTGTCATTTCCCAATATACCTATTGCAAAACGTTGGATAGGACTCCACTCCGAGAGCTCCCCTTTTTCATTGCCCACACGTACACGCCAATAACATAACTGGCGTGATTTCAAGTCCTTACCTTGATAAGGGATCATCACAGAAGCACAAGATTTCGTCTTGCCGGAATTCCACAAATCAGCTTTTCCCCGAGACAACTCAAGGCTATCTGCCCCCACTTGTATTTCATAATATTCCTGACTCATAGGAATATCACACAACACCTTCCAACTGAAATGCGGGGTTATGTTATCTATACCGAGAGGATTCTTCAGATTCTCACAGCGAAGGTCTTCCAGGAGAATCGGACCAGCCAGAGAATACTGAAAACCCAATAGACAAAACAATAATAAAAAAAGAATTTTCTTCATAACGATTGAATTACTAAAAAACAGATACCCGTAGGAAAAAGAGTCTTCAAACAAATACATATATTCTTTAATTCTCTTTTACTCCTCCGGGTATCTTTTTACCATATCATAATATAGCTCTTTTACCAACCCGGATTCTGTTCCAACTTTATGTCTTTATTAGTGTCAATCACACTTTGAGGAATCGGCCAAAGGTTGAAATTTTTATTAGCAAGTGAAGTACGAGCCACATCCCAATAAGCATACTTTTTAATGCGGTCAATAGCTACGGTACCTCCCATACGGAGCAAAGTATTCCAACGATGCTCTTCATAAACCAATTCACGGGCACGTTCATCCAAAATCAAATCCAAATTCACATCTGAGGCCATAACCATATAGCCACATTGTGCTCTTTCCCTCAATTTATTAATATCAGCAGCAGCACCGGCATTATCTCCTAAACGCCATTTCACCTCCGCACGTAGTAAGATAGTTTCCGGTAAACGTGCCAAATAATCATCTCTATAAAGGAAAGAAAAATTACCATCAATACCTGCAATATAACCGGAATATTTATCCGTAGCAATCTTACAGGAAATAGGGAACAAAAATGTTTCAGCTTGCCTATCTTTTACCCCATTTGAAACCTTATGCAACACATCCCATGGAACCACCTTGCCATAATAGTTACCATTTTTTTGGTTCCCCACAAATGTCCTTCTGAATACAGCCTCGGAATTTCTCATATCTTCCGCCCATTTATCTTCATAAATGATGTCACGTGTATAATAGGTAGGCATTACAGCCGTAACCCCCTCACCACCTAC
The DNA here is from genome assembly GCF_003602735.1 of Bacteroides sp. AF39-16AC. Classification (NCBI taxonomy): domain Bacteria; kingdom Pseudomonadati; phylum Bacteroidota; class Bacteroidia; order Bacteroidales; family Bacteroidaceae; genus Bacteroides; species Bacteroides sp. AF39-16AC. Next base: position 39,385 of record NZ_QTLN01000022.1, read on the forward strand.
ATCTTCTAAACTCCCCATCAATTCTCCTTGCACGTCACGGGCTACCGGACTATAGTTACAAGAATGAGCCATACGGTTTGCTGTATATCCTTGCTGACAGAGATCCAAGCTCATCTGGGCTACCCAAATAGCTTCTGTATTACCATTCTGATAATCCTGATTGCCTTCTTGGAACAAATCCCAGTAAACATTCCCCTCAATATGTACCCCAGCAGACTCATAAGTATGCTCTGCTGTCTGGTCCTGTATGCTGATTGCATAATAGTAAGTAGGATTCTCATGCTGACGAGTACCGAAACGGTTCATCATCAGACGATAGATACCTCCATCTATCACAGCATCAGCATATTCCTTAGCCTTACGAAAAGATTCAGCACCATCCTGACCTTCTTCTTGCAATGCTACGCCCTTATCAATATAAAGCTGGCACAAATAATGCTGAACAGCTCCTTTCACCAAACGTCCCGCTTCTGCATGGGTTTCTGGAAGATTCAAAGCATAGTTTTCCAGGTCATCTATCGCAAGCTGATAAGTTTCCACACGACTACTGCGTTGAAAATCATAACGTGGTCCAGTAATACGTTCAGTTACCAAAGGCACTCCACCATACAGCTCACCCAAGTTCATATAAGCATATGCTCTGAAAAAATGTGCTTCTGCCAATGTCTGGGTCTTGTCAACCTCGGAGCTCCACGCGACCTCTTCGGCAGCAGATATGGCCAGATTAGCTTGGGATACCAGATTATAAAAATTATTGTATACTTGCTTGTAAATGTCATAGTCGGCTGCCAACTTACTATAATCATTCATATTCTGTGCATCCCGACCGTTGGGAACATCAAACATATCAGTTCCGTTATTTCCCATATAGAAATGTCTCGGAGAGAACTGCATAGGTGCAGAAGTACAAAATATATCACGCACTTTCTCGTAGCAGGACGTAACTACTTGTTTCACCTGGTTGGAGCTTTTGAATACATTTTCTATTGCATAGGAAGATTCCGGAGATTCCTTCAAGAAAGCAGAATCATCACAACCACTTGCCATAATAGCAGATAAAGCTATTAATCCAACATTGATTTTATTTTTTAAAATATTCATAATTCATCAAAGTATAAAGTTTAGAAACTAATGTTTGCTCCCAGCGAGAGATTTGTTGAAATAGGATACGTAGAAGATAAAATTGTATTACCTAATTCAGGATCTCCATTTTCCCAACCTGTAATCGTGAACAGATTCTTTCCAGTAAAAAAGACACGCAAATTATTGATACCGAAATTCTTTATTTTAGCAGAATTAAAGGTATAGGACAATGTAATGTCCTGCAGACGAACAAAGGCACGGCTTTGTAAACCTTTGAAACGTCCATCACCACTAAAGTTTGCCGCAGGATATTTATTGCTCGGACGTTCTTCTGTCCAATAGGGTATATACATATTGTTAGAATAGGCTCCACCGCCACCACCACCAGCAAGGAAAGCCGGAGCATTTTCACTTACATAATATCCATTTCCTCCAAACGTTCCGGTAAGCATAAAATATAATTCAAAATTCTTCCATGAAAGGGTGTTTGACAAACTCATCTTGAAACGAGGGTCTGATGTACCCAGTATGGTACGGTCTTCCACACCAATGGTTCCATTGCCATCTACATCCACATATTTCGGATTACCCGGGGTAGCGCCATTGGCTTGTATGTATTCTGTATCATCCTTCTGCACAATACCCGCCACCTTGTAACCATAGATAGAATGAATAGAGTGCCCAATAAATAGATTGTTCCCCAAATCATCATCTTCTCTACCATCACCATCCAAATCCTCACCATATAGATGAACCAATTCATTACGGTTCAGCCAAAAGGTAAGATTAGTATCCCATCGCCAATCTTTATTCTCGATGTTTACAGAATGAATACTGAATTCCACCCCACGATTAGCAACTTCACCCATTGTTGATTTCATAGAATCAAAACCTGTCATTGAAGGAATAGTACGATTGAATATTTGGTCAGTAGTTCTTGACAAATACACATCCATGTTAACAAACAAGCGGTTGTTCAACCAAGCCGACTCAAAACCGAAGTTCCACGAATTAGTCGTCTCCCATCCAAGACCGCTGTTACCCAATGAATTTTGTTTTATACCAAATGAAGGTACCGTAGAGTTTCCAAAAGGATAAGCAATGCCACCACCCGGGCCGATAACAGCCTCGGACAAAGTTCCATAAGGATCAATACCCTGGTTACCATTTCTACCCCAGGATAACTTAAGTTTCAAATCATTCAAAAAACGAACTTTCTCCATGAACTTCTCATGAGTAACACGCCATGCACCGCCGAAAGCATAGAAATTACCCCATTTATTATCCGCACCAAAAACTGAAGCACCATCTCTACGATAAGAAGCTGTAAGATAATAAGCATCGTCAAAAGAATAGGATGCACGGGCAAAATAACCGGCATTTCTACGACGTGTAATGCCAGTAGTGGTCTTTTGTGTTGTAGCATATTGCAAGCCATTATAGCCCAAGTTCGTATTGCCATTAGCTACATAATCACGTCCCTCCATTTTATCCCATCTGTCAAATTTACTATCACGAGTAGCAACAGCGGTCAAATCAATGGTATGTTTACCGAACGTATTCTTATAATTCAAAATATTATCCACTACCCAGCTATTCGCTCTTGTATTCTGATAATAACCATTTGTTGATCCTAATTTAGAATAAACGGTTTCTGCAGAATAACGGGAGTCATCATCATAAGCACCCAATGGAGCATAATATCCTTCATGGTAGAATTCGGCGCCATCGTTCACATTCATGTAAGCTGAATAATTGAAACGGTAGCTCAAACCTTTTACCCAAGGCAGCTTAACCACAGCATGTGCATTGATTCGGAACGTACGTCTAGTATCCAAATTATCATAAGTACCAGACTGGTCTTTCCATAATGGATTTTCAAATTCATTAGAACCTAAAGGGAATCTTTCCAACAAATTAGTGCCTTTACGATACATTACATCGTACGGACCAAGAAGAACCGCTCTGTTATACTCAGCACCTGCTCCCGAATAGTCTGAATAAGAATAAGAGGCATCTGCACCCACTTCCAACCAATCTGTAATATCCGTGCTGATTTTGGCCATCATTGTAAAACGAGAAAAGTCATCGCCAATGATTATCCCTTGATTATCCGTATAAGAAGTGGACATATAATAATTCATCTTTTCACCTGCACCCGATACGGATACCTGATAGTCCTGCAACCAGCCAGTACGGGAGATCTCATCTAACCAATTAGTCTCATGACCAGCCTCATAGTTAGCTCTCTGCTGTGCACTCAGCGACTCTACAGTAGTTCCATTTTTATCATGAAGCATCTGTAAATAGTCTTTGCCATTCATGAACTCCGGTTGACGATGCCAAGATTGCATTGTACCTGTCATATTCAAATTTATCACAGGCTTACCCGATTTACCACGTTTAGTAGTGATAGCAATAACACCATTTGCCGAACGTGAACCATAGGCTGCCGCAGAAGTGGCATCCTTCAAGACATCAATTGTAGCTATATCATTGGGGTTGATATCATTTAAACTACCTAAGAAAATCACACCATCCACAATCAGTAACGGGTCATTATTACCCGAAATAGAATTTTGTCCCCGGACTAACATAGAAGGTTGACCACCAGCTGTATTAGTAGCACCAATATCCAAACCACCCACGGAACCTTTCAGAGTTTCCAAAGCATTCGTGTTAGCAACCAGCGCTACTGGCGAATTTTCCAACTTCATGGATGACACAGAGCCTGTGAAATCTTTTCGTGTTGTCGTACCATAACCGATAACCACAACCTCATCCAGTAACTGTGTATCTTCTTTCAATGTGACAGCAAGCATTTTGCCACTCTGGGCCTTCAAGACCTGGGTCTGATAACCAATATAAGACACTTCCAAATTGGCATTAGGAGCTACATCCAAGGTAAAATTACCGTCAATGTCGGTAGTTGTACCATTGGATGTACCTTGTTCCCTAACCGTAGCGCCGATTACCGGTTCACCGGTAGCATCAACGATACGTCCTCTAACCTTACCCTCTTGCGCAGAAGAAACAGTTCCTGTCTGCGCTTTTTTTATAATAATCTTTTTACCCTGAATTTCATAACTAAATCCACTTTGTCCCTGCAGAATTTGTTTTATAACTTCTTCTATACCTGCATCTTCTACTGATATAGAGATACGTTTCTTTGTATTGACATCTGCCGATGAAAATACAAATGAATATCCAGACGATTTCTTCAACTGCTCCATCGCCTCCTTTACCGTTACATTATTGGCTTTCAGCGTTATATCTTGCGAAAAGGCCGATAAATTAAAGCAAAGCGCTGCCGAGGCTATTAATATAGCCCTTTTAAAATATCTCATAATACTCCTGATTTTTAATTAAATAACTAAGGTAATTAACAAGATTATTTAAAGATTCACTATCTTTGCATAATCTTAAATTCAAGGTGATCTCTATCAAGACTACTTGACTTTTAATCTGGGGGGGTGTTGCCGCACCCTCCATTTTATTACTCAAGTGCCTTCATCGCATCAGCCGGAAGGATTTATTTTCATGTCTTCAATGTTTTTAAGGTTCAACACATTTACTCATTCTCAAAAATCAATATAAAATATATTTTTCATCTTCATACCTATACTGCATTCTATTGGTAGAAGCTATTGTTTGAAGTACTTCGTCAATGGTGTTTCCTATTATTTTAAAACTACCATAGAATCGTTTGTTCCGCAAAGAATCAGCCACTTGTATTTTCACATCATAGCTACGCATCAATTTCTTCGCAATATCTTCCAACAATTCTTCATCAAAAAACAATTCATTCCTAGACCAGGCATTTGAATATTCTACATGGGTCTTCGATTTCTTTATTATACCAGTTCGTTTATTCAAAACCATTTTTTCTCGAGGAGCCAGATACAAAGCGGGCATCTTTTTCAGTTCATTTTGCAAAGCGACCTTTCCTTCCATCAGATTTACAGTAACCTCCTCGTCTTCTGGATAATTTTTAAAATTAAACTTCGTTCCAAGCACCTTCAAATTAAGTTCCCTTGTTTCAACAACAAAAGGAATCTTCTCATTTTTAGTAACTTCAAAATACCCTTCTCCTTCCAAAGACAAGTTTCTATCATCTACACCAAATCCCTGCGAATAAACAATCTTAGAACCTGCATTCAACCATACTAATGTGCCGTCCGGCAAATATAATTTAGTACGTGCTCCTAATGGAGCCTCTACTACCATATCTGCAAAATTATGTTTGACAACCTCCTTTCCTTGCCAATAAGTAGCCAAAGGCAACAACAAAAGTAAAACTACAGCGGCTACGCGATATATCACTTTCCAAGAAAAACGTCGAAGTCTTTTATTCCTTCCAGCCTCAGCAACCCGTTGCTTAAATAAATCAAATGCTTCATTCTTATTAAAGAAGGTCTTATCGCTCAATACGCCTGAAGAGAACCAAATTTCCAACTGATCGCGTACATAAATACGATTAGTTTCTGACTCCATACTCCACCGCTTTAACTCAGAAAAGGATTTTTCATCCAATTCATTGGATAAATACGATGCTATCAGCTTATCTATATCGTTATATTTTTCTTCTGTATACATAATTACAAGTACGTTTATAAGTAAGACAAAATAGAAAAGAAAGAGGGTAGTCTAAAATGTATTTTTTTCAATTTTCCCAAAACATATACAATATCAGCAGTTTCAGATAGTCTCCCATATGTAATTGAATGGATGCTAAAGCATTTTTAATATGATACTTAACTGTATTCACCGATATTTTCAGTTCATCTGCTATTTCTTCATATTTTTTTTGTTCAAAACGGCTTTTCTTAAAAACCGCACGGCATTCTTTTGGAAGTTCCTCAATACATTTCAATAATTTTTCTTCCAACTCTTGCTCAAGTAAAGTACCTAAAGGATGATTATCCTCCACAAAAACACTATCTAAAAATTCCATATTTTCTGGAAGCATAAAAGAAGAGAAATGAAGTTCTTTGCGATGCCTTTGTGAATTCAATTCATTCAGGCAGCGATTACGCACTGCACGCATCAAATAGGCACGTAAGGAAAAGGTTATTTCAATGTCAGTACGATGCTCCCACAAATAGAAGATAGTATCATCCACTATTTCTTCTGCTAAAGCAACGTCATCCAACAGTTGATATGCAAAACGACAAAGAAGAATGTAATGGCAATCGTATATATATCTAAATGCCTGTTCATCTCCTAATCTCAGTTTTTCAATAATATATTTTTCCATAGTAATTAAAGTGACAAAGGGTAAATTCTTAATTATTAATACTTTCTATCAAGAAAACCATATTGTTCCTCTATGTTGGTTGATTATAAGATTAAAGCAAAAGTAATATTTTATAATAACACTGACCATCGATTACAGAAAAAGATTAATCTATTCCAAATAAAGTTTATCAGACTTATAAACAAAAAACGCCATGGATGAAGCCCGAATCCTTATCAAAGCCCCGGATTTACCTTCAGATAAAATCAAATGTATATACAAAAATCATCTGCATTAGTTTTATAAAACAATCATCTATGTATTTTTCCAGTATATGCATAAGACAAAATAAAGAGAATAGAGGGTAGTCCCAAAATGCACTTTTTTATTTCTAAGATTATTGCCTTCCAGAACAAATAAAGCTCATCTTTCAAAGAAAAATGCACAATACATACATAAAACAAAGAAAAAAGTCTCTTTTTTGCATATTCTTTCCGAAATAATCCCTAATTTTGCGCCACTCTTAGAATAATTATACAGAAAATGAAGAAAAAAGCCAATCGGTTAGACGCCATCAAGATGATTATCTCAAGCAAAGACGTCAGTTCTCAGGAAGAACTGTTGCAAGCTTTGAGCAAGGAAGGCTTTGAACTGACACAAGCCACCTTGTCACGCGACTTGAAACAGCTGAAAGTAGCGAAAGCAGCGAACATGAACGGTAAATACGTATATGTGCTGCCCAACAACATCATGTATAAACGTTCGAACGACCAGAGTGCAAGTGAGATGTTGATGACAAGCGGATTCGTTTCACTTCAATTTTCGGGCAATATTGCCGTCATCCGTACCCGGCCCGGATATGCCAGCAGCATGGCCTACGACATCGACAACCGGGAGTGTCCCGCCATTCTGGGTACCATTGCCGGAGATGACACCATCATGCTGGTGGTGCACGAAGCGGCGTCACATGACGAGGTACGCAGCTTCCTATCGCAAATCATCCCGAACATTAAATGATAGATAACAACAAAAAACAAGAAATTAAATAAGAAATGGATTCGAAACAAATTGATGTGATGGTGGCTGACGCCTCACATGAAGTTTACGTAGACAAGATTTTGGATACCATCCGGGAAGCTGCCAAGGTACGCGGAACGGGCATCGCAGAACGCACACACGAATACGTAGCTACTAAGATGAAAGAAGGAAAGGCCATCATAGCCTTGTGTGGAGACGATTTTGCTGGTTTTACCTACATAGAGAGCTGGGGCAACAAGCAATATGTAGCGACCTCCGGTCTGATAGTACACCCTAAATACCGGGGGCTGGGGCTGGCAAAACGTATCAAGACCGCCTCTTTCCGCCTGGCACGCCTACGCTGGCCAAATGCCAAAGTTTTCAGTCTCACCAGTGGAGCAGCCGTCATGAAAATGAATACCGAACTGGGATATGTGCCCGTCACCTTCAACGAACTGACCGATGATGAATCTTTTTGGAAAGGTTGCGAAGGCTGTATCAACCATGATATATTGGTAGCCAAGAACCGTAAATTCTGCATCTGCACAGCAATGCTTTACGACCCGAAGCTGCACGAAGAAGATAAAATATAAAAATATAAGGATATGGAAAAGAAGAAAAAAGTGGTAGTCGCATTCAGCGGCGGTTTGGATACCTCATTCACGGTCATGTATCTTGCCAAAGAAAAAGGATACGAAGTATATGCAGCTTGTGCCAATACTGGCGGTTTCAGCCCCGAACAGTTGAAGACTAACGAGGAGAATGCCTACAAGCTGGGTGCCAAAGAATACGTCACCATTGACGTGACGCAAGAGTACTACGAAAAAAGCCTAAGATACATGGTATTCGGAAACGTACTGCGTAACGGTACCTACCCCATCTCCGTAAGTTCCGAACGTATCTTCCAGGCACTGGCCATTGCACGCTATGCCAACGAAATCGGCGCCGATGCCATCGCTCATGGTTCTACGGGTGCGGGTAACGACCAGATTCGCTTCGACATGACTTTCCTCGTCATGGCTCCGGGCGTGGAAATCATTACGCTGACACGCGACATGGCACTGAGCCGTCAGGAAGAGATTGACTACCTGAACCAACACGGTTTTGCCGCCGACTTCACCAAACTGAAATACTCCTATAACGTGGGTCTGTGGGGCACCTCCATCTGTGGTGGTGAGATTCTGGATTCTGCACAAGGATTGCCCGAAAGCGCCTACCTGAAACACTGCACCAAAGAGGGCAGCGAGCAGTTGCGCCTCACTTTTGAGAAGGGGGAACTAAAAGCCGTGAACGACGAGACATTCGACGATCCCATCAAAGCCATCCAGAAAGTGGAAGAGATCGGTGCAGCATACGGCATCGGCCGCGACATGCACGTAGGCGACACGATTATCGGTATCAAAGGCCGTGTAGGCTTCGAAGCTGCCGCACCCATGCTGATTATCGGCGCACACAAGTTCCTGGAGAAATATACCTTGAGCAAATGGCAGCAATACTGGAAGGACCAGGTAGCCAACTGGTACGGCATGTTCCTGCACGAAAGCCAATATCTGGAACCGGTAATGCGCGACATCGAAGCCATGCTGGAATCCTCGCAACGCAACGTAAACGGTACGGCTATCCTCGAGCTTCACCCACTCTGCTTCTCTACCGTAGGTGTAGAAAGCAAGGACGACCTTGTGAAAAACAAGTTCGGCGAATACGGCGAAATGCAGAAAGGCTGGACGGCAGAAGATGCCAAGGGATTCATCAAAGTAACCTCCACGGCACTGCGTGCATATTATTCAAATCACAAAGACGAGAAAATCTAAATGACGGACAAGAAACGGAAACTGACACGTCCCCGAACCGGAAGAATACTTTCCGGTGTATGTGCAGGACTGGCAATTTTTTTCGGACTTGACGTATCTTTAGTACGCATCGTTTATACGTTCGCTACCGTCTTTACTGCTTTTGCAGGTGTAATTATATACATTATATTATTGATTATCATACCAGAAGAATCCAATAGATATTATAGAAATGATTAAAGTAGGAATCATCGGCGGAGCCGGATACACGGCAGGCGAACTGATACGTTTACTGCTCAACCATCCGGAAGCGGAAATCGTATTCATAAACAGTTCAAGCAACGCCGGCAACAAAATTACTGATGTACACGAAGGACTGTACGGTGAAACAGATTTGGTATTTACCGACCAGCTTCCGTTGGAAGAAATCGACGTGCTGTTTTTCTGTACGGCACATGGCGACACGAGAAAATTCCTCGAAAGCCACAACGTGCCCGAGGAGCTGAGAATCATCGACCTCTCCATGGACTACCGCATAGCCTCTCCTGACCACGACTTCATTTACGGCTTGCCGGAACTGAACCGCCGCGCCACCTGCAAGGCAAAGCATGTAGCCAATCCGGGCTGCTTTGCCACCTGCATACAATTGGGGCTGCTGCCGCTCGCCAAGCACCTGATGCTGAATGATGACATCATGGTGAATGCCATCACCGGAAGTACGGGTGCCGGAGTGAAACCGGGTGCCACGAGCCACTTCAGCTGGCGCAACAACAACATGAGTGTTTACAAAGCTTTCGAGCACCAGCACGTGCCCGAAATCAAGCAATCACTCCGCCAGCTGCAAAACAGTTTCGATGCAGAAATAGATTTTATCCCCTACCGGGGTGACTTCCCGCGCGGTATCTTCACTACCATCGTAGTAAAGACCAAAGTGGCTCTGGAAGAAATCATCCGTATGTACGAAGAATACTACGCCAAAGATTCCTTTACATTTGTCGTGGAAAAGAACATTGACCTGAAACAAGTGGTGAATACCAATAAATGCCTCATCCACCTGGAGAAGCACGGTGACAAGCTGCTTATCATTTCCTGCATCGACAACCTCCTGAAAGGTGCCAGCGGACAAGCAGTCCACAACATGAATTTAATGTTTAACCTGGAAGAGACCGTAGGATTACGGTTGAAACCTTCTGCATTCTAAAAAAAATGAATTTATTCGACGTATACCCTCTCTTTGACATCAACATCGTCAAAGGAAAAGGCTGCCATGTATGGGACGAGAACGGTACCGAATACCTCGACCTCTACGGTGGCCATGCAGTCATCTCAATCGGACATGCACATCCACATTATGTAGAGATGGTGAGTAACCAAGTTGCTACGTTAGGATTCTACTCAAACTCAGTAATTAACAAGCTGCAACAGCAAGTGGCAGAACGCTTGGGAAAAGTCTGTGGCTATGACGACTACTCATTCTTCCTCATCAACAGCGGTGCCGAAGCCAATGAAAACGCCTTGAAACTCGCCTCTTTCTACAATGGCCGTACCCGTGTGATATCCTTCTCAAAAGCATTCCATGGACGTACCTCACTGGCGGTGGAAGTAACGAACAATCCTAAAATCATCGCTCCCATCAACAACTGCGGGCACGTCACCTACCTCCCGTTGAACGACATCGAAGCCATGAAGGCCGAATTGTCCAAAGGAGATGTCTGCGCAGTGATTATCGAAGGCATACAAGGTGTAGGCGGCATCCAACTGCCGACAGACGAATTCATGCAGGCTCTCCGCCAGACTTGTACGGAACACAACACGGTCTTGATTCTCGATGAAATCCAAAGCGGCTACGGACGCAGCGGCAAGTTCTTCGCCCATCAGTACAACGGCATCAAAGCCGACATCATCACCGTGGCAAAAGGCATCGGCAATGGTTTCCCGATGGCAGGCGTACTCATCAGCCCAATGTTTACACCAGTATACGGGCAACTTGGAACCACTTTCGGCGGAAACCACCTGGCTTGCAGTGCCGCCCTTGCCGTGCTGGATGTGATAGAGCAGGAAAACCTGATAGAGAATGCAGCCCAAGTCGGCAACTTCCTGATAACGGAACTAAAGAAATTCCCTCAAATCAAGGACGTTCGCGGACGCGGACTCATGATAGGGCTGGAATTTGAAGAACCCATCAAGGAACTGCGCCTAAGACTACTGAAAGAGCAGCATGTATTCACCGGTGTAAGCGGTACGAATGTACTTCGCCTGCTGCCGCCTCTGTGCCTCGGCATGGATGAAGCAAAGGAATTCTTGGAACGCTTCAAGAAAGTACTTTAATATTTGACACAAATAATCAGCCAGCAAAAGAAACGACCGAAAAGCAGAATACCTTTCTCTCTCGGTCGTTTTTTGTAGAAAATTTATCTACCTTTGCCAGCAAAACAACTCTTTTAACAACAAAAAGATATGAAAACAGCAATTATCGGTGCAGGAAATATGGGGGGAGCCATTGCCCGAGGGCTGGCAAAAGGAACAATCATCCCTGCCGGTAACATCATTGTCTCCAACCCCACCCAGGGCAAGCTGGACAAGCTGAAGGCAGAATTCCCCGCATTGCAAGTGACCAATGACAACCAGGAAGCGGCAGCCGGTGCAGATATGATAATCTTTGCCGTGAAGCCATGGCTGATGGAGCCAGTGATAAAGGAACTGGAACTAAAAGGCACAGAGATTCTTATATCCGTTGCAGCCGGCATTCCTTTTGAAGAGCTGACACACTATGTAGCAGACAAAGAAATGACCATGTTCCGTCTTATTCCCAATACCGCCATCAGCGAGATGGAAAGCATGACACTCATCGCCAGCCGCAATGCCACCAAGGAGCAGGAGCAACTGATGCTGGACATTTTCAACCAGATGGGACTCGCCATGCTCATTCCCGAAGAAAAGATTGCGGCAACCACTGCCATGACTTCCTGCGGCATCGCCTACGTGCTTAAGTATATCCAGGCAGCCATGCAGGCCGGCGTTGAAATGGGTATCTATCCCAAAGACGGCATGCGCATGGTGGCACAATCCGTGAAAGGGGCAGCCGAGCTGATTCTGAACAACGACACGCACCCCAGTGTTGAGATTGACAAGGTGTGTACCCCCGGAGGAATTACCATCAAGGGAATCAACGAGCTGGAACATGAAGGATTCACCTCCACTGTGATTAAAGCCATCAAAGCGAGTAAATGATATTTAATGTGCTAATGTAACGATGTCCCGATATGCCTATGAGCTACGGTATAATTAAACATTGTGCAGCCTATTGGCACATTGCCACACTTTAATAACAACCCATTAAAAAAATATAATTATGGACGAACAAATCAGACAAATAGCCGAACGCCTGCGCGGACTGCGTGACGTATTGGAACTGACTGCCGACGATATCGCCCGCGACTGCGACATCTCTGCAGAAGAGTACCGTCTGGCCGAAACCGGAGAATTCGACATCTCGGTCAGCATGCTGCAGAAGATAGCACGGCACTACGGCATATCACTGGACGCACTGATGTTTGGGCAAGAGCCCAAAATGAGCTCCTACTTCCTGACACGTGCCGGAAAAGGAACCAGTATAGAACGTACCAAGGCATATAAATACCAATCGCTGGCAGCCGGTTTCATCAACCGCACGGCAGACCCGTTCATCGTGACCGTAGAACCGAAACCGGACAGCGAGCCGATACATTACAACAGCCATACCGGTCAGGAGTTCAACCTCGTACTGGAAGGCCGTATGATGGTCAGCATCGACGGCAAAGACTTAATCTTAAACGAAGGAGACAGTCTATACTTCAACTCCAAACTGCCGCACGGCATGAAGGCGCTTGACGGAAAGACTGTAAAATTCCTGGCAGTAATCATGTAATAAAGTTATGGTAGAAAGATTTTTATCTCAAACATCCTTCACCTCACAGGAGGACTTCATCAAGAACTTGAAGATAAACGTACCGGAGAATTTCAACTTCGGCTACGACGTAGTGGATGCCTGGGCCGCCGAGCAGCCCGACAAACCCGCACTGTTGTGGACCAATGACCAGGGCGAATGCCGGCAGTTTACCTTTGCCGACATGAAACGGTACACAGACATGACGGCTTCCTATTTCCAAAGCCTCGGCATCGGGCACGGAGACATGGTGATGCTGATACTGAAACGCCGTTATGAATTCTGGTTCAGCATTGTGGCACTGCACAAACTCGGTGCAGTGGTGATTCCCGCCACCCACCTGCTGACGAAGAAAGACATCGTATACCGCTGCAACGCCGCAGACATTAAAATGATAGTCTGTGCCGGCGAAAGCGTCATCACCGACCATATCACGGCAGCTATGCCAGAGTCTCCTTCTGTGAAACGCCTCGTAAGCGTCGGGCCGGAAGCTCCCGAAGGATTCGAAGACTTCCACAAAGGTATCGAGGCCGCCGCTCCTTTCGTGAAACCGGAACATCCGAACACGAACGATGACATCTCCCTGATGTACTTCACCAGCGGTACTACCGGAGAGCCCAAAATGGTGGCCCACGACTTCACCTATCCGTTGGGACATATCGTCACCGGCAGCTTCTGGCACAACCTGAAAGAGAGCAGCCTACACCTCACCATTGCCGACACCGGTTGGGGAAAAGCCGTGTGGGGCAAGCTCTACGGACAATGGATTGCCGGTGCCAACGTATTTGTATACGACCACGAGAAGTTCACTCCCGCAGCCATACTGGAGAAGATACAGGATTATCACGTCACGTCGCTTTGTGCACCGCCCACCATCTTCCGGTTCCTCATTCACGAAGACCTTACGAAGTACGACCTATCCAGCCTGGAATACTGCACCATCGCCGGAGAAGCCTTGAACCCCGCTGTATTCGAGACCTTCAAGAAACTGACGGGCATCAAGTTGATGGAGGGTTTCGGACAGACCGAAACGACCCTCACCGTCGCCACCATGCCCTGGATGGAACCGAAACCCGGCAGCATGGGATTGCCCAATCCGCAATACGACGTAGACCTGATAGACAACGACGGCCGTTCTGTGGAAGCCGGTGAGCAGGGACAGATTGTAATCCGTACCGACAAAGGCAAACCGCTGGGATTGTTCAAGGAATACTACCGCGATGCCAACCGTACCCACGAGGCATGGAACAACGGCATTTACTACACGGGAGACGTAGCCTGGAAGGACGAAGACGGCTACCTCTGGTTCGTGGGCCGCGCCGACGACGTTATCAAAAGTAGCGGTTATCGCATCGGCCCGTTCGAAGTGGAAAGTGCATTGATGACCCACCCAGCCGTAGTGGAATGTGCCATTACCGGTGTGCCCGATGAAATCCGCGGCCAAGTGGTAAAAGCTACGATTGTGTTGGCAAAAGAGTACAAGGCACGCGCCGAAGAAGAGCTTGTCAAGGAGTTGCAGAACCATGTGAAGAAAGTGACGGCTCCCTACAAATACCCGCGTGTCATCGAATTTGTTGATGAGCTCCCCAAAACCATCAGCGGGAAAATCCGCCGTGTGGAAATCCGGGAGAACGACCGGAAATAATACTCGCCACCCAGTATCTGAATCATAAGACAACATCCGGGTGAATGAATAAGGAGGGGATAAAACCGAAGTCGGCCATTCTATTGACGATTTCCGTTTTACCCCCTCTTTTTACAAATAGTTGTCTCATTGTGAATACCAAAAGGAGAAAAGAACTATATTTGCACGAAATTAAACTTCACTTGGAACATTTATAAACAAGAAAGACCGACACGGCATATGAAAAATAGAACGCAGATATGGAAAATACTGGCTTTCTTAGGAGCGGTACTTTTCTTGTCTGATACAATATACGCCCAACAATGGACATCCGATAGTCATTCGGAATACAAACGGGATACACTCCCTTTCTCACAGCGCTTCATCCACAGATTAGGCGTAGAAGGGCGTGCTGGCTATATTTTTCAGACCAGCCCTTTTCTGGAGTACTCCAACCACCAATACAAGGCCATGAAAAATGCCTATGCCGGCCATCTGAAATACTCCTTCCAGCTCCGTCCCCACACCGTTGCCGACCAGGCTTATATAGGAGCCTATCAAGGGATTGGAGTCGGCTATTTCAACTTCGGCAATCCGGAAGAGCTGGGCAACCCGCTGGCGGTCTATCTGTTTCAAGGGGGACGCATCGCCCAATTCAGCCCCCGCATATCCTTGAACTATGAATGGAACTTCGGCGCATCGTTCGGCTGGAAACCCTACGATGAATATGACAACCCGGAGAACCAGATTATCGGCTCGAAAGTGAATGCCTATCTCAATGTGAACCTCTACTTAAAGTGGGCACTCTCCCCCAAGTTCGACCTGATGATAGGAACTACCGGAAGCCACTTTTCCAACGGAAATACCCAATATCCCAACTCCGGTCTGAACACGGTGGACTGCAAAGTGGGGTTGGTATATAACTTTAACCGCAGAGCGGATGAGCTCGCCCAATCATGGCAACGCCCTATCGTTCCTCCATTCCCCCGCCACGTCAGCTACGACCTGACTTTGTTCGGCTCCTGGCGAAAGAAAGCAGTGGCCCATGAGGGCAGTAGTGGCCAGGTACCCGCACCCGGCACTTACAACGTGTTCGGTTTCAGCTTTGCACCCATGTACAACTTCGGCTATAAATTCCGTGCCGGTGTGGCGCTGGACGGCGTATACGACCACAGTGCGAACATGAAAGAATCGTACGAAGAAGAGAACGGCTTCTATACTCCGCCCGCCAAGAAGCAGATGGCATTGGGCTTATCTGCCCGCGGAGAATTTGTCATGCCTTACTTCACGGTAGGTATCGGTCTGGGAGCCAATGTTCTGCACGGCGGCGGTGACATGAAGTCTTTCTATCAGATTCTTGCCCTGAAAATAGACGTAACACGCAATTCGTATCTCCATATAGGATATAACCTCCGGGAATTTCATGAGCCCAATTATCTGATGTTGGGTATCGGCTATCGGTTCAATAACAAACGCCCCAAGCTGTTCTGAACAATAAAGAGGAGGCTATTTATATAGATTCTTTTATTTCATCTGCAAGCACATATTACCAAGTGCCACGCGCATATCATCTACTATAGTATTATAGTTAGTTTGTTAGTTCACAGAGATGAACACTTTGTTCAAGTATAGAGAAACAGTTTGTTCCAATAAGGAAAAACAGTCTGTTTTCATATGATGAAACGAAATGTTCTGTTAAGGGAAACAAAGTGTTCGCCATAATGAAACAACTTGTTCTATTAAGGGAAACACTTTGTTCGCTATAGGGAAACGGTCTTTCATATCAAGAGCTTATAAAGAAAAAGCTCTGCAAATCAATGATTCACAGAGCTTAATCGAGTACTCGAAGCGGGACTTGAACCCGCACAGCCGCAATGGCCAAAGGATTTTAAGTCCTTCGTGTCTACCATTCCACCATTCGAGCATCCTAAAAAGGGAAAAGAGAGCGGAAAACGAGACTCGAACTCGCGACCCTAACCTTGGCAAGGTTATGCTCTACCAACTGAGCTATTTCCGCATTTGGAGAACGGGTGCAAAGATAAACAGTTTTCCCGTTTCTGCCAAATTTTTTTTTATAAAAGTACAGTACTCGCAGCGGGACTTGAACCCGCAGAACCTTTTACCTGCCCAGCAACTCTTTCTCCGCAGCTTGCATGGTCTCAAAATTGAAACCATCTACCACTTTCTGCATCAGGGCAGAGACTTCATCGTTGCAAAGGTTTCCGATACTGCCTTCATGGGTATGGTGCACCTCTTTGCTGTGCGAGAAGTTTCCGGCTTCAATATCCAGTCCCACCTTCTTGTAGGCATCGCGGAAAGGCATCCCTTCACGTGCCAAGCGGTTGACTTCCTCCACACTGAAAATAAGCAGATACTTGTCATCATCAAGAATATGTTCGTTCACCTTGATTTCATTCATAATGTAAGTCGTCATCTGCAGACAGTCTTTCAGTTCCTGAAAAGCAGGCAGGAAGACCTCTTTGATAATCTGCAAGTCACGGAAATAGCCGGAAGGAAGATTGTTGGCTATCATCATAATCTGCTGGGGAAGGGATTGCAGTTTGTTGCACTTGGCACGCGTCAGTTCAAAGACGTCCGGGTTCTTCTTGTGAGGCATGATGCTGGAGCCGGTAGTGCAATCGTCCGGCAGCTTCACAAAACCGAAGTTCTGACTGTTGAACATACATGCGTCAAAAGCCAATTTCGATATGGTTCCGGCCACACTGGCAAGGGCGAAAGCTACATTACGCTCCATCTTGCCACGCCCCATCTGGGCATACACTACGTTGTAGTTGAGGGAATCAAATCCCAAAAGACGGGTAGTCATCGTACGGTTCAGCGGGAACGAGGAACCGTATCCCGCAGCAGAACCCAAAGGATTGCGGTTGCACATCTTGAAAGCTGCCTGAAGGAACATCATATCGTCCACCAGGCTCTCGGCGTATGCCCCAAACCAAAGTCCGAAAGAAGACGGCATGGCTATCTGCAAGTGTGTATAACCCGGCATCAGTACATCCTTGTAGCGTTCGCTCTGCATAACCAGCACATGGAACAATTGCTCCACAGCTTCCGCCACCTCCTTTATCTCTGCACGGGTAAAGAGCTTCAAATCGAGCAACACCTGGTCGTTGCGCGAACGTCCGCTGTGTATTTTCTTACCTATATCACCCAAGTTGCGCGTCAGCATAAGTTCCACTTGTGAGTGAACGTCTTCCACTCCCTCTTCTATCACAAATTCTCCACGCTCGGCCATCGCATAGATTTCCTTCAATTCGGCCAGCAATTGCCGCAGTTCTTCCTTCGTCAACAAGCCAATGCTTTCGAGCATCGTGATGTGCGCCATGGAACCCAGCACATCGTGCTTTGCCAAATAAAGGTCCATTTCACGGTCACGGCCTACCGTGAAGCGTTCGATATCCTTATTTACCTGAACGGATTTTTCCCAAAGTTTCTGAGCCACGTTGTTTCTAATGATTAATGGTTAGTGATTAATATTGTATCATCGCCAACATATCTGCCATCTTCTCCAATCCTTCCTGCAAGGGTTTCTGCACCATGGTCTTCATAAACGGATTTATATCCATGCCGATGGTCAGTTTCATTTTACATTCGGTTTCGGTGACGGGTACAATCTGTATCCACAGATTGAAGGGCAGCGGTGAAGTGGTTGTTGCAAACTTGATACACTTGCAAGGTTCCTTCTCCACAATCTGCAACGTAATCTTTCCTACGGGAGCCACCTCTATCGTCATGCTCTCCGCATCAAAACTCAAGTTCTT
Source organism: Bacteroides sp. AF39-16AC (assembly GCF_003602735.1). Lineage (NCBI taxonomy): Bacteria > Pseudomonadati > Bacteroidota > Bacteroidia > Bacteroidales > Bacteroidaceae > Bacteroides > Bacteroides sp. AF39-16AC. The sequence continues at coordinate 57,839 of NZ_QTLN01000022.1, forward strand.
CACTTTGTCTTCAGGCAAACGGTCTTTCACCTTCTCCAGATTGCTCAGGTCGGAAAGCTTTTCATAAACAGCTTCTTGTGAAGCCGGTACAACTTTCACTCCACTCTCAAATTTCGTCATAATCAATCGTATTCAAAAAGAAAAAAGAACTATCCGGACAGAATCTATCCGAATGGCTCTTTTATCCATATTAACATTTTTACAAATAAGTTCTTATTTACCAGATTCCCAATGTGCAGGGTCTTTACGCCATTCATTCAGAGTCTCCACATCTTCTTCCTCGATATAGCCCGTACGCAGTGCCACTTCCATCACAGCCTCGTAATTGGTCAGCGTCACCAAAGGCACCTTGGCATCCTTGAAAGCCTTTTCGGCAACCGGGAAACCATAAGTATAGGCAGCCACCATACCGATGACCTCACATCCGTCACGGCGGATAGCTTCTACAGCCTTTAAACTGCTTCCACCCGTAGAAATCAAATCTTCCACGACTACCACCTTCATACCGGGACGAAGTTCACCTTCAATCAAATTCTCCAGTCCATGGTCTTTCGGAGTGGAGCGTACATATACAAACGGCAAGTTCAATGCATCGGCCACCAAGGCACCTTGCGGGATAGCTCCCGTTGCCACACCGGCAATGGCATCCACCTGTCCGAAACGTTCCAAAATCAGACGCGTAATTTCAATCTTTACGAAATTACGGAGAGAAGGATAAGAAAGGGTTTTGCGGTTATCACAATAAAACGGAGACTTCCATCCGGATGCCCAAGTGAACGGGTTAGCCGGTTGTAGTTTAATCGCTTTTATCTTCAGCAACTTCTCTGCAAACAATCTTTCTAAAGTTTTCATAGCAAAACTAATCTATATATGATAAATATGGCACAAAAATACGGAAACAGAATGAGAATAAAAAAGAGAAAGCCGATAATTTTCATTCGGAGTAGTCATTTTCCTCAGAAACCTCTATGCAACGACATATATCCTTCATTTCGAACCCCCTGCTCAAGGCAAAACGCACCAGTTTGCCATTCAACTCATACTCACTTTCGGCACGGACGCTTTTACGCTTTGCCGCCAGCAGTTTCTGCAAGACGGCGTGGTATTCCTCCTCATCAATCTCGTTCAAATAGGGCCAATAGACAGATGAAGATATCTTTTTCAACTGGAGCGCCTGCCCTATCTTCATCTTGCCCCATTTGGCAAAACGGTATTTGTCGTTGATGAAAGCACGGCAGAAGCGCTCTTCATCAATGTACTTCTCTTGTTCCAGACGGTTGATGATACGGTCTATGGCATCATAGGCAATGCCCCAGCGTTGCAGTTTCTCCGCAATCTCCGCCCGGCAATGCTCGGCAGTGGAGCAATATGCCGCCACTCTGTTCAAAGCTTCAGTTTCAGTTATTTCTATCATCGTTCTGCAATTACGTACCGGTCGTTGCCGGAAATATCTTTTCGGATACGGACATTCGTATAGCCTTGCTTGCGAAGCATCGAAGCGACAGCCTCTCCAAATGCCCGGTTGATTTCAAAATAGAGTCGGCCGCCGACCGTCAGCATGCTCCGTCCCAGTTCACCTATACGCCGATAGAAACGGAGCGGGTCGCTGTCTGGAACAAACAAAGCTCCCGAAGGTTCCCAGTTCAAGACATTTGGCTCCATGTCCTTCTTTTCTGTTTCCGTAACATAAGGCGGATTACTGACGATTACATCAAAGTACTCATCCTCAGCCGGTTGATACGTCAGGACATCACGCTGTACAAATTGTACGGAGGTCTGCAAAAGGCGGTTATTGTCGCCGGCTATGGCAAGAGCTTCTCCGGAAATGTCCCAAGCAGTTACTTCCGCTTCCGGCAACTCTTTAGACAAAGTGACGGCAATACACCCACTTCCAGTGCCAATGTCGAGAATACGGGAAGCCGGAGCGACTTCCTCCAGCATCCTCTCCACCAGTTCTTCCGTTTCGGGACGGGGAATAAGCACCCCCGGAGCCACCCGAAAAGTACGTCCCAGGAAACGGGCAGTACCCTGCACATACTGTATGGGCTCAAAATTGCACAGACGGGAAAGAATGCTTTCCAATTCCTTTTCATCCTTTGGAGATAAAATCATATCTTTGCCCAGGTAATAGTCAATATGACTCTGACCTAACATTTCACAGCAGACAATACGGGAAAGATTGGCTGCCTCCCGGGGAGGATAGCACTCCTGCAAAGCACTGCGGATATGTGAAACGGTTACATTCATTCGGAGTCCGGTTTTATTCGGGCTGCAAAAGTAATCATTAATTTTGATTATTCAACCAAAAGACAAGCAAGGATATGAATTCAGAAGAAGAGAAATATATGCTGCGATGCATCCAACTGGCACAAAACGGACTTTGCAATACAGCACCCAACCCGATGGTGGGAGCGGTAATAGTATGTGACGGGAAAATCATAGGCGAGGGATACCATGTGCGCTGTGGAGAAGCCCACGCCGAGGTCAACGCCATCCGTTCCGTGAAAGACACGTCCCTGCTGAAACGTTCCACCATCTATGTCAGCCTGGAACCGTGTTCGCACTATGGCAAAACTCCCCCTTGTGCAGACCTCATCATCGAGAAGCAGATTCCACGCATCGTCATCGGGTGCCGGGACCCTTTTTCTAAGGTTGCGGGCCGAGGCATACAGAAACTGAAGGATGCCGGACGTGAAGTTATTGTCGGAGTGCTGGAAACAGAATGTCGGCAGCTCATCCGCAGGTTCATCACTTTCCATACTTTGCGACGCCCCTACATCACCCTAAAATGGGCGGAATCTTCTGACAGATATATCGATTACTCCCGCACGGACGGTAAACCGGTTATCCTCTCCAGCCCGCTGACTTCGATGCTGGTACACAAGAAACGGGCAGAGCACAGTGCCATATTAGTAGGTACCCGTACGGCTGAACTGGACAATCCCGGCCTGAATGTCCGCCATTGGTATGGTCGTTCACCGGTACGTATCGTGCTGGACCGGCAACAAAAGCTATCCCCCAGCCTTCACCTATTTGACGGTAGCGTGCCGACCCTCGTTTTTACAGAAATCCCGCACGCTCCGCTACCGAATGTAGAATATCTGCCAGTCAGCGACTACCGGCAGAATATACTCCCCGAAATCATGGAAATGCTGTATACACGCGGATTACAATCCCTTTTGGTAGAGGGTGGCAGCCAAACGCTCCAATCCTTCATTGATGCCGGATTGTGGGACGAAATCTTTGTGGAAGAAGCTCCGCACCTTCTTCATTCCGGCGTCAAAGCACCCGAAATCAGTGACGGATATCCATTTGCAACAGAGTATTCTTTCGGCAGGAGTTTTCGCCATTATACGGCCTCAAGAAACAGTCAATAGCCTCATTTCAGGGCTTTTTTATCGAGAAAAAGGGGGATATTATCTATAATTTTATATAAAACTTCCCCGTAAAGCTGTTTATAGAAAAAAATGTTCCTATTTTTGCAACTTGTAAATAAACACTAACTTTCAAAATGAGAATAAAGTTTCTATCAGTAATTGTGAGTTTTCTTATTGTGTCATTTGCTCTAAGTTCATGCCTTGACTCTGACGACAATTATGAATTCAGCTCCGATGCTACTATACATGCTTTTGGTATCGATACCATACATGGCAAACATTACAAATTTACAATTGACCAGCTCAATAGACTCATCTATAACAGAGATTCATTGCCCGTAGGTTCAGATACCATCATTGACCGTATTCTGATTGATACTATGACCGTTACCGGTTGGATAACTTCAGGCTCGCCTACCGACACGGTATTCGTCATGTCGGACTCCGTGGATTTGAGACCCGCCATGAATAACGATGCCGGCATGCTGTTCAAAGCACATGCCGCCGACGGTGTTACAGTCCGCGAATATAAATTGAAAGTTAATGTACACCTGCAAGACCCGGACTCACTCGTATGGACAGACATGCAGAAAAGGGGGAATATATTCTCCAATACCATCAATTTAGGTCAGCAAAAAGCGGTTGTACTGGGAGACGAACTATTTGTCTACACTTCCAACAGTACTGCTTACAAGACATCGACTGCGCCCGATAAATACAACTGGAGTAAAGTCAATGTCAGCAACCTCCCCTCAGACGTAAAGCTGACATCTGCCGTAGAGTATAACAATGCGCTTTATATGGTTACAGAAAGCAAAAGAGTATTCAGCTCTACCAACGGCGGCGCCTGGACAGAAGTCACTACATTGGGAGACAATGTCATAGTCCTCATCAATGGTTTCTCCGACCGGCTCTCGGGTATTGTGGAAATCAACGGAAAGCAATATTTCAACATCTGTAAAGACGGAAAGAATTGGGAAGCGGAAAACACGGCTGACAACCTTACCCTTGAGGAAGTCCCGGCAGGATTCCCTACCGAAAACATATCCACCACCCAGACCAACACCGGCAATGGTGTAGAGAAGGTGGTTCTGGCAGGAATGCCGCTGGCCAACGAACAAGAGACAATACCCTGGTTCTCATTGGACGGCAAAGGCTGGGCAAGCCTGGCTAACACGGTGTACGACACATCTTGTCCCGGCATGGTCAACCCTGCCATTATGTACTATGGCGACATGTTCTATTGCTTTGGAGGAGAACTTGACGCCATCTACAACTCCATCACAGGCATTGCGTGGAGCAAGACAGAAACCAAGTTCCTGCTACCCCAGGAATTCAAAGGGAAAGGCGCGTACTCCATTATAGTGGAACCGACGAAAGACAAAACTGTGGCCCCGGCAGACAAACGGGACTTCATTTGGGTGATATTCGGCGGTAACGGCACCAAGAATGAAGTATGGCGCGGACGTCTTAACAGATTGGGCTTCGAAATACAATAATAATGATGTCATATAAGGAAGAAATCGATCTAAACCGGATACCCCAGCACGTGGCGATTATCATGGACGGTAACGGACGGTGGGCCAAGCAGCGTGGACACGAACGCAGCTATGGACATCAGGCCGGCGCAGAGACTGTGCACGTCATTGCAGAGGAAGCCGCTAAATTAGGAGTCAGATACCTTACTTTATATACGTTCTCTACCGAGAACTGGAATCGTCCGTCGGACGAGGTAGCCGCCTTGATGGGATTGCTCTTCGACTCCATAGAGGAAGAGACGTTCATGAAGAACAATATCAGTTTCCGGGTAATAGGAGATATTGAAAAACTGCCTGCCAACGTACAGCAACGGCTCAACACTTGCGTGGCACACACCTCCCACAACACGGGAATGTGCCTGGTACTGGCATTGAGCTACTCTTCCCGCTGGGAAATAACGGAAGCTGCCCGGCAAATAGCCGACCTGGTACAGAAAGGTGAGCTGAAACCCGAACAAATCGACAGTGAGCTCATATCCCGTCATCTGACAACCCACTTCATGCCCGACCCCGACCTGCTGATACGTACCGGAGGAGAGCTCCGCCTTAGTAACTACATGCTCTGGCAATGCGCCTATTCGGAACTTTATTTCTGTGATACCTATTGGCCCGACTTCCGTGAAGAAGAATTACGCAAAGCCATATGTGACTATCAGAAACGCGAACGCAGGTTCGGCAAGACCAGCGAGCAAATCAATTAATCACCGGACACACAAATAGTAAATAGTAAATTGTAAAATAGTAAATAAAAAGATGCACTATCGTATTTTCTCCATACTCGTAACGTTTGTCTGCCTTTTCGGCTGCGCACTGACAACAGCAGCACAGGACGTAAACAACACCGATGAAACCGAAAAGCCGGTTATACTCTATTCGGGAACACCCAAGAAGTATGAAATAGCCGACATTAAGGTCGAAGGAGCCCAGAACTATGAGGATTATGTAATTGTCGGATTGTCCGGACTATCCAAAGGGCAGACTATCACCGTGCCGGGTGACGAGATTACACAAGCTTGTAAGCGCTACTGGCGCCACGGTCTGTTCTCTGACGTGGAAATTACAGCAGACAAGATTGAAGGCGACCAAATTTGGCTGACCATTCATCTGACCATGCGTCCGCGTGTTTCCGACATACGCTACAACGGTGTGAAGAAGTCAGAGCGTGAAGACCTGGAAAGCAGAATCGGCATGATAAAGGGCGGTCAGATTACACCTAATCTGGTGGACCGCGCCAAGACCTTGATAAAGCGCTATTTTGACGACAAGGGCTTCAAGAATGCAGATGTAATCATCACCCAACGTGATGATCCGGAAAAGAAGAATGAAGTGATTGTCAACATCGACATCGACAAGAAGGAGAAAGTGAAAGTACATCAAATCACCATTGTAGGCAACGAGGCCCTCACGACCAAGAAGCTGAAGCGTGTGATGAAGAAAACAAACGAAAAGGGCAAGCTGCTCAATCTGTTCCGCACCAAGAAATTCATTGAGGACAACTACGAAGCGGACAAACAGCTGATTATCGACAAATACAACGAACTGGGTTATCGTGACGCCATCATCGTGACAGACAGTATCAAGCCCTACGATGACCGCACGGTAGACATCTTCATGCAGATTGAGGAAGGACAGAAATACTATCTCCGCAATGTAACCTGGGTAGGTAACACACTGTATCCTTCCGAACAACTGAACTTCCTCCTCCAGATGAAGAAGGGTGATGTCTACAACCAAAAGTTACTTGAAGAGCGTACAATGACCGATGACGATGCCATCGGTAACCTTTATTACAACAACGGTTATCTGTTCTACAGCCTCGAACCGGTGGAAGTAAACATCGTGGGCGACTCCATCGACCTGGAAATGCGTATCTACGAAGGTCGCCAGGCTACCATCAATAAAGTCAGCATCAACGGTAACGACCGTTTGTATGAAAACGTAGTACGCCGTGAACTCCGTACCCGTCCGGGCGAACTCTTCAGCCGTGAAGACCTGATGCGTTCCATGCGTGAAATCCAGCAGATGGGACACTTCGACCCCGAACAAATCCAGCCCGACATCCAGCCGAGACCGGAAGACGGCACGGTAGACATCGGTTATGACCTTGTATCCAAAGCCAACGACCAGGTAGAGTTCTCCGCCGGTTGGGGACAAACGGGTATTATCGGTAAGTTAAGTCTGAAGTTCACCAACTTCTCTCTGTCCAACCTGCTGCATCCGGGTGAGAACTACCGCGGTATCCTCCCGCAAGGCGATGGTCAGACATTGACCATCAGCGGCCAGACCAATGCCAAATACTATCAGTCATACAGCGTTTCATTCTACGACCCGTGGTTTGGCGGTAAACGCCCGAATGCATTCTCCGTATCGGCTTTCTATTCCCGCCAGACCGACATCAGTAGCCGTTATTACAATTCAGCCTACATGAACAGCTATTACAACAGCTATTATAGCGGTATGTATGGCTACGGTATGTACAACTACGGCAATTACAACAACTACGAGAATTATTACGACCCGGACAAATCTATCCAGATGTATGGTCTTGCAGTGATGTTCGGTAAGCGTTTGAAGTGGCCGGATGACTACTTCCAGTTCACAGCCGAGTTGTCTTACCAACGCTATGTTCTGAGTGACTGGCAGTACTTCCCGGTTACCAACGGTAAGTGTAATAACCTCAGCCTCAACCTGACCTTGTCCCGTAGCTCTATCGACAACCCGATTTATCCGCGCCAAGGTTCCGAGTTCTCGTTGTCTGCACAAATCACACCGCCTTTCTCTCTGTTCGACGGTACCGATTACAGCAAGTACAGCACCAGCAGCCAGGAAGACATGAACAAGATGCACAAGTGGATTGAATACCACAAGTGGAAATTCAAATCCAAAGTCTACATCCCGTTGATGGACCCGATTACCGTCAAACGTACTCCGGTGCTGATGGGACGTGTAGAATTCGGTTTGCTGGGACACTACAACAAATACAAAAAGTCTCCGTTCGAAACGTTTGACGTGGGTGGTGACGGTATGACCGGCTACTCCAGCTATGCTACAGAAAGTATCGCCCTCCGTGGTTATGAGAACAGCTCATTGACTCCATACGGTTCTGAAGGTTATGCCTATACACGTCTCGGACTGGAATTAAGATATCCTTTGATGCTCGAAACAAGTACCAGTATTTATGCGTTAACGTTTGTGGAAGCCGGTAATGCATGGCATGATGTCAATAAGTTCAACCCGTTCGAATTGAAACGTTCAGCCGGTGTCGGTGTCCGCATCTTCCTCCCGATGATTGGTATGATGGGTATCGACTGGGCTTACGGTTTCGACAAAATAATGGGTTCCTCGCAATATGGCGGCAGCCAGTTCCACTTCATCCTGGGACAGGAATTCTAAGCAATGGACAATTGATAATTGACAATTAATGCAGTATCGTTATGAAGAAGAGTTTATTGATCCTTTTTACGCTGTTTGCAGTAAGTATAACAGCCAATGCACAGAAGTTCGCCTTGATTGACATGGAATATATCCTGGAAAATATTCCTGCCTACGAACGTGCCAATGAACAACTGGAGCAAGCCTCCAGACAATGGCAGAGTGAAGTCGAAAAGATTTCCGAAGAAGCCAAGACTCTGTACAAGAACTATCAGTCTCAGATTGCTTCCCTTTCTGAAACACAGAGAGGTAAAAAGGAAGAAGAGATTGTCGCTAAAGAGAAATCAGCAGCCGAACTGCGCCGCAAATACTTCGGTCCGGAAGGCGAACTGTATAAAAAACGTGAAAGTCTGATGCAACCCATTCAAGATGAAATATACAATGCTGTAAAGGAAATTGCGACACAGAACGGATATGCGGTAGTTGTAGACCGTGCTTCCGCATCAAGTATCATTTTTGCCTCGCCGAGTATTGACGTCAGCAATGAAGTACTTGCAAAACTGGGATATTCAAATTAATTTCATACATTTGTTTCAGAATATAGACTGCATTCTGGATTAAAAATAAGCGAGCTTATTTTGTATTGCGTTCAGTTTGCGCTATATTTGTCCCCGACGAATAATCATTCAAATAAATAATAAACATTATGCTTAAAAAAATCGCACTACTCGTAGTTATGTTCGCCCTCCCGCTGGGAGCTATGGCGCAAGCTAAATTCGCTCACATGAATTCTCAAGATGTAATCGCTGTTATGCCTGAATTTACCAAAGCCCAAGCTGACTTGGACGCCATGTCTAAAAAATACCAGGATGAAATGCAGCGTACCAACGAAGAATTCCAAAAGAAGTACCAAGAATTCCTGGCACAAGCCGACTCTCTGCCGAAAAACATTGCAGAAAGACGTCAGAAAGAGTTGCAGGATATGGCTCAACGTCAAGAACAGTTCCAACAAGAAGCTTATCAAAGTATGCAGAAAGCACAGCAAGATGCTATGGCTCCCATCTATAAGAAACTGGACGAAGCCATCCAAGCTGTCGGCAAAACTGAAGGTGTTGTCTACATTTTCGACTTGGCCCGTACCCCGATACCTTTCGTAGGAGCACAGAGCGTTGATGTAACTGCCAAAGTTAAAACACAATTGGGCATTAAATAATAGAATTATTTATGATAAAGCAAGCGCGGATAGTTTTATCCGCGCTTATTTTTTATACATTACTGAGAAATTTGAATTATCTTTGCATGGTACATAGTCTTTAGAAAGCATGAAACAGACATTACCTTCTGCAGCCGGTCCCATCGGAATATTCGATTCCGGATATGGCGGACTGACCATCCTAAGCAAGATACGGGAAGCTCTTCCCCAATATGACTACATTTACCTGGGCGACAACGCACGTGCGCCTTACGGGACCCGCTCGTTCGAGATTGTCTATGAATTCACTTTACAGGCAGTCACCAAACTGTTCGAGATGGGTTGTCACCTCGTCATTCTGGCATGCAATACAGCTTCGGCAAAAGCTCTGCGCAACATACAAATGAATGATTTGCCTCGCCTCGACCCTATGCGCCGTGTGTTGGGAGTAATCCGCCCAACCGTAGAATGCATAGGGAACATTACCCAAAGCCGCCATGTGGGAGTGCTTGCCACGGCAGGAACCATCAAGTCTGAATCCTATCCGCTGGAAGTGCATAAACTCTTCCCCGACATCAAAGTGAGCGGTGAAGCCTGCCCTCTATGGGTATCCCTCGTAGAAAACAATGAGGCACAAGGTGAGGGTACTGACTACTTCATACGCAAAAACATCGGCAACCTGCTGGCCAAAGACACGCAGATAGACACCGTCATTCTGGGCTGCACGCACTTCCCGTTGCTGCTGCCTAAGATACAACAATACATGCCCGACGGCATCACTACCGTCACCCAAGGGGAACTGGTGGCAGACAGTCTGAAAGACTATCTTCACCGTCATCCGGAAATGGACAAAAAATGTACCAAAGGTGGAAGATGCGTCTACCGCACCACGGAATCGGAGGAGAAATTCACAGAATCGGCTTCTACTTTCCTGAATGAATCGATAAGAGTTGAGAGGATTGAACTATAAATTCGTCAGCATTAAACATTAAAACAAAAACATTTGTTATATTTGTAAGACAGAAACCTCTAAATTCATACCATCATGAAAGAAGAAGACAAAAGCAAACTCGTTGAGGTGTTCACCGGTTCACCGTGGGAAGCAGAACTCGTAAAGAGCCTGCTGGGAAATAGTGATATTGAAGCTGTAACAAAAGACGGAATGGTAGTAAACGTTGTACTGCCTGCCACTGCGGTAGATGTTTCCGTTCTCGTCAATGAGAAGGACTACGAAGCCGCCATGGAAGTAGTCCGTGAATACGAAAAGAGAGAAAATGGAGATTGATTTCAATAGAATTGCTGTCAAGGTAGGCAGCAATGTTTTAACACGTCGTGACGGCACTCTCGACGTCACCCGCATGTCCGCTTTGGTGGACCAGATAGCCGAGCTGCACAAGGCCGGCATAGAAATAATACTTGTTTCTTCCGGAGCCGTTGCTTCGGGACGTAGTGAAGTGCGCCCCACCAAGAAGTTGGACAGCGTAGACCAGCGCCAGCTCTTTTCCGCTGTAGGGCAGGCCAAACTCATCAACCGCTACTACGAGCTGTTCCGGGAGCATGGCATCCCCGTGGGACAAGTGCTCACAATGAAAGAGAACTTTTCCACCCGCCGCCATTACCTCAACCAGAAAAACTGTATGACCGTAATGCTGGAGAACGGCGTCATTCCTATTGTCAATGAGAACGACACCATCTCCGTGAGCGAACTGATGTTCACCGACAACGATGAGCTGTCCGGCCTGATAGCCTCCATGATGGATGCCCAGGCACTAATCATTCTCAGCAATATAGACGGTATCTACAACGGTTCACCCGCCGACCCGGAGTCTCAAGTCATCCGTGAAATAGAACAAGGCAAAGACCTCTCCTCCTACATACAAACTTCCAAGTCCAGCTTCGGACGCGGCGGCATGCTGACAAAAACCAACATTGCCCGCAAAGTGGCGGATGAGGGCATCACAGTAATCATAGCCAACGGGAAGCGGGACAACATCCTTGTGAAAATAATGAATAATGAAGAATTAAACTATACCCGTTTCATTCCGTCTCCGGAACCGGTATCGAGCATCAAGAAATGGATTGCGCACAGCGAAGGGTTTGCCAAAGGCGAACTGCACATCAATCATTGTGCCACCGAACTGCTCTTCTCGGACAAAGCAGTAAGCATCCTACCGGTAGGCATCACTGACGTTATAGGCGAGTTCGAGAAGGACGACATCGTACGGATTATCGACTTCGGCGGTAAACCCATCGGTGTGGGAAAAGCCAACTGTGACTCCAGCCAGGCACGGGAAACAATGGGAAAACATGGAAAGAAACCCGTAGTGCACTACGACTACCTATATATAGAATAGGCCACAGACGGATACTATCCACGATATTCATACTTGCATATTTATCACTCTATACTCAGTAAGAAAATGAACTTAAACAAAACTTTTGTCGCCGTACAAGATGCCAGCCGTAACATGCTAGCGTTGAGCGACAAAGAAATCAACCAAATATTACTGGCTGTTGCAGACGCTGCCATAAACAAAACAGACTTCATTCTGAGTGAAAACCAGAAGGATTTGGAGCGTATGCCTTCTACCGACCCTAAATACGACCGCCTAAAACTGACAAAAAGCCGTTTGCAGGACATCGCTGCGGACATCCGCAACGTAGCCGCCCTCCCTTCTCCTTTGGGAAAAGTCCTTAAAGAGAACGTATTACCCAACGGATTGAAGATAAAAAGGGTCAGTGTACCTTTCGGTGTCATAGGCATTATCTACGAAGCCCGTCCCAACGTCAGTTTCGATGTATTCTCACTCTGCCTTAAAAGCGGCAATGCCTGTATTCTGAAAGGCGGAAGCGATGCAGACTATTCCAACCGTGCCATAATCAGCGTGATACACGAGGTACTGGAGCATTTCAACGTAGATACACATATCGTGGAACTGCTTCCTGCCGACAGAGAGGCGACTGCCGAACTACTGCATGCCAACGATTATGTAGATTTGATAATTCCGCGCGGCAGCAGCAGCCTGATAAACTTCGTACGCCAGAATGCCACAGTACCGGTTATAGAGACAGGTGCCGGCGTATGCCATACGTTCTTCGACCGCTATGGCGATATAAGCATAGGTCCATCTATCATTGCCAATGCAAAGACACGCCGGGTCAGTGTATGCAACGCTTTGGATTGCCTGATTATCGAAGCCGACAGCCTGGCTAATTTGCCCGACCTATGCCTGCCGCTGCAATCAAGCAATGTAGAGATATTTGCCGATGAACCCGCCTACCACAGTCTGCGTGACAAATATCCCGTCGAGCTGTTGAGACTTGCCACTGAAGACTGCTACGGCAGAGAGTTCCTGGACTACAAGATGGCCATTAAAACCGTGAATTCTTTCCAGGAAGCATTGGCACATATCCGGAAGTACGGTTCCAAACATAGCGAATGCATCATTACGGACGACAAGACACGTGCCGAATGGTTCTGTCGGGAAGTGGACGCTGCTTGTGTATACGTCAATGCGCCGACCTCTTTCACCGACGGCGCACAATTCGGGCTCGGTGCCGAGATCGGCATCAGCACACAGAAGCTGCACGCCCGCGGTCCGATGGCTCTGGAAGAAATCACCACATACAAATGGATTGTCGAAGGTTCCGGACAGACCAGACCTTGACAGCCGAATAACAAAGATATAGATACACTAAAAAGACTGTAAATATGAAGAACTTTACTTGCGTGCAGGACATCGGTAACCTGAAGTCTGCACTGGACGAAGCATTCGAGATTAAAAAAGACCGTTTCAAATATGTGGAACTGGGACGTAACAAAACGCTGATGATGATTTTCTTCAACTCCAGCCTGCGTACCCGCCTCAGTACACAGAAGGCTGCATTGAATCTGGGCATGAACGTAATTGTACTGGACATCAACCAGGGAGCCTGGAAACTGGAGACAGAGCGTGGTGTCATCATGGACGGTGACAAACCGGAACACTTACTGGAAGCCATTCCCGTGATGGGCTGCTATTGCGACGTCATCGGCGTACGTTCTTTTGCACGCTTCGAAAATAAGGAAGACGATTACAACGAAGTGATACTGGAGCAGTTCATCAAGCATTCCGGCCGGCCGGTATTCTCCATGGAGGCTGCCACACGCCATCCGCTGCAGAGTTTTGCCGACCTGATAACCATTGAGGAATATAAGAAGACGGCACGCCCCAAAGTAGTGATGACATGGGCTCCACATCCGCGTCCATTGCCCCAGGCTGTCCCCAACTCCTTTGCCGAATGGATGAATGCAACTGATTATGACTTTGTGATTACACATCCCGAAGGTTATGAACTCGACCCCAAGTTCGTAGGAAATGCCCGCGTAGAATATGACCAGATGAAAGCTTTTGAAGGAGCCGATTTTGTCTATGCCAAGAACTGGGCGGCCTATACAGGCGACAACTACGGACAAATATTGAGCAAAGACCGCACCTGGACAGTAGGCGAGCGCCAGATGGCCGTTACCAACAATGCCTACTTCATGCACTGCCTGCCGGTTCGACGCAACATGATTGTGACGGATGATGTGATAGAAAGCCCGCAGTCCATCGTAATCCCCGAAGCGGCCAACCGGGAGATTTCAGCAACAGTGGTGCTGAAGAGACTGCTTGAAAGCCTCTAACCAGAGGACAAGACTACTTTATTCTTTTTAGGCGCGGATTACGCGGAAAACGCGGATTCTTTTCTCAAATTTTTCCGTGAAATCCGCGTAATCCGCGCCTAAAAAGAAATTATAACAAATGCATTTCAGCTGCACCGCTATTACTTTTCCACTTCCTTGCCCGCTTCTTCCCAACCGATGAAACCTTTGTCAAGGTCATAGATTATATATCCTTTTTTGCTCAGTATGGCAGCGGCCTTTTTACTACGCTTACCACTACGACAATATACTGCAACCGGTTTGTCCTTCTGCAGAGTGGAGTCGGCCATCGTTTCAAACGACTCATCCAATACATTGATATTGATACTGTGGGGCACGTGTCCTTCCGAGTATTCGGCAACAGTACGCACATCCAGAAGCTGCACCTCCGGATTGGCTATCAATGTGGAAAAGTCATCTACCGAAACAGACTTGAACTGTCCCTCCTTCTGCTGGCAGGAAAAGAGGGTGGTAAAAACGAGGCAAAAGCCCGCGAACAATGTCTTCATCGAATATTTCATTTTAGTCAGGGTTATAAACAAAATCGTAAGTCTTGATGTCACCGGAATAAGTGTGCACACTGAAATGAACCATAACCTTCTGTATACCCTCTGCCGCATACTGCCGCAAAGGTACGGAAGCGTAGGCACGCCTGGTATAAGACACCACCTCCTCCTTTGCGTCATGATACAGCGTCAGATATACTTCACTACACCCGGTAGCAGTATCCACAATCACTTCATCCTCAATAAAATGGAACTTATGTTCACCATTCTCCTTGACTATCAGTGTCATATTGAGATAGTCGAGTCCCATCCAGATACCCAGTACATCAGTAGGGTCTGTCCTGACGCCCTCCTCGAACTTGTCGGCCGTTTGGGGAGCGACAGAAAGAACACCGCTCAAGGCATACAGCACCGCACCGGCAGTTCCATCGGCAGTTACCTCCGAAGCATAATTACTGATGACACGTACCGAGGCGTTTGCCTCTATGTTCGTCTTTGTCTTGTCCTCCACTACCGGCAAGGTTTCCCCTTCATCCGTCACAACAGACTGCAGATAGCCGTCAGCCCCCGAAAAGGCAGTCAGGAACTCCAGCTTCACGGAAGGATAATGATAATCATCATCGCCACAACCAGTCAACAGACAGGCCAACAAAGGCAAAAGCCACCAATCACAGTACTTCTTCATGTATTCATTCTTTTATAGCCGCCAGATAATTCTTCAACGGGTTGGCATACATCAGCAGCATTTTTCCGCGCAGGAAGTCCACGTCCTTATTAGGAATGGAGATACGCTCCAACTGTTGTTCTATATAGGCCGTGAAGCGCTGCTTATCCCCGGCAGTGTAATGGCCGGAAAAATCCTCCTTCCCCTCGAGAAGGTCGTGCGCCACATAATTATTGGGATACATCCGGTAGCTGGCATGAATGCGTTTGTCTATCAGTGCAGACATGCGTGCAAAGAGTTCGGGCTTCGGAAGCGAGCGGTCTATCTTCGCCAATTCATCATTCATGCAGGCACCCGTCTGGAAATGTACCCGCCCTTTATAGCCGAACAGTCCGGTCTGCATATTCAGCAAGTCGTCAGCCGTCGTTTTCTTATAGCCTTCAATGTCCCGTTTCAGTTGGAACTCCTGCGCTTTCAGGAAGTCGCAAGGGTCGTATTCATAGGAAATGGCAAGCGGAGCTATGTTCATTTCCATTAAGCGGTCAATGACGTCGCCTTCACCGCCTATTGCCAGCATCTTCAGCACACTGTCCTGCGTGCGGTCGTTGGAGTCCTTGGCACGCCCTTCACGTTGTGCAATCCAGATAGACTGTTTCTTCTCACTGATGGTATAATGCATATAGCGGGACATGCGTGCGGAAGCCTCCAGCATCTGGCGCATGGTCAACGCACGCAGCACGATGAAGGACTTGTTGACACGCACGAATTTCTTAATCCACGGATAGACAAGCAGGTTGTCGCCAATGGCTATCTCTACCGTATCCATACCCTGGTCTACCAAAAGAATGGACAAGAAACCGGAATCGAGAATAATGTCGCGATGATTGGAGATATAGGTATACGCCGCCGACTTGTCTGCCGGCAACGCGGTATGGTCCAAAGTCAATCCATCCGTAGCCTCCTTCGCCAATTTCCACAGAAGCCCATAGCAGAAGGTCTTCTGAAATTCCAGCTTGGTTTTACACGCGCGCATTTTCTGCGACCAGACTTCAAAAGGTACACCAGGCATCACAGTATCCACTGCCTGCCGGAACGCCGCATCGGCAATCAGTTCCTCATAGACTTGAGGAAGTTCCTCATCATGATAAGGACGGATTTCATCAAATTCCACGTTCGCATTCATAATGAATAATGATTAATCCTTAAACTTGTTTTCTATAATATCTGTCATTACATCCTTCATCTCCATTCCGGCAGCACGAACCTGCTGGGGAATAAAGCTGGTGGCAGTCATTCCGGGGGTGGTATTCACCTCCAGCAGATTGATTTTTTCCCCTTCGGTAATGATATAGTCCACACGGATAATGCCGTAAGCCCCGAGTATATCATAAATGGCAGAAGTCAGCGTCTGCACCCGGCGGGTCAAATCGTCCGAGATGCGGGCGGGAGTAATCTCGTCAGACGCACCATTATACTTAGCTTCATAATCGAAGTACTCGTTGTGGCTCACCACCTCCGTAATGGGGAACACTACGGACTTGTCTTTTGTTTTGTAACAGCCGCAGGTAATCTCGGTTCCGTCCATAAAGGCCTCCACCAGTACTTCCTGCGCTTCCGCAAATGCCTTGGTTATGGCAGGCTGTATTTGCTCTTTCGCCGTCACCTTGGTCACGCCGAAGCTGGAACCTCCCAAGCTGGGCTTAATGAAGCAAGGCAGACCGATTTTCTCCATCACATCTTCATCCGTCACCGACTGTCCGCCGCGCAGCAACAACGATTCGGCAATGCGCACACCGAAACCTTTCAGATACTGGTTGCAGGCAAACTTATCGTACGTGAGCGACGCTGCCAGTACTCCGCAACACGAATAAGGGATGTGGAGCATATCAAAATAGCCCTGCAGACGGCCGTCCTCACCCGGAGTTCCGTGGATGGTGATATAGGCAAAGTCGAATGTCACTTTCTCGCCATCCAGCACGAAGCTGAAGTCATTGCGGTCTACCGGAGCCTTAGCGCCGTCGGGCAGCTGTACATGCCAGTCCAGTCCGTGCATTTCTACAATATATAAGGTATACTTCTCCTTGTCGATGAAGGAGTAAATCCCCTGTGCACTACGCAGGGAGACGTGGAATTCGGAGGTATCTCCTCCGGCTACAATAGCAATCGTGCGTTTCATTCTAATTCTCTGTTACTGATATAGCCTCTCCATTTGTCTATCAGCCGGGTCATGTCATCGGGCAATTCCGAAGTGAAGTACATTTCTTCTCCGGTGACGGGATGCACAAACCCCAGCGTCATGGCATGCAATGCCTGCCGCGGACAAGTGTCGAAGCAGTTGTTTACAAATTGTTTGTATTTAGCGAAGTGGGTTCCTTTCAGGATTTCGTGTCCACCGTAACGTTCGTCGTTGAAAAGTATGTGTCCGATGTGCTTCATGTGCACACGGATTTGATGGGTGCGTCCCGTTTCAAGGATACATTCCACCAGTGTGACGTATCCCAAACGTTCGAGCACCCGGTAATGGGTGACGGCATGCTTTCCCTGGTCGTCGGGGAGGACGGTCATCTGCATGCGGTCTCTGGGATTACGACCGATATTGCCGACAACGGTCCCTTCATCCTGCTCCACATTTCCCCAGACCAGCGCCCGGTAACGGCGTTTTGTCGTCTTGTTGAAGAACTGGTTGCCGAGATTCGTCTTGGCATCCGGAGTCTTGGCTATCACCAGCAGGCCGGAGGTGTCCTTGTCGATGCGGTGCACCAGTCCCACATGCGGGTCATTGGCATCATAATCGGGATTATCCTTCATATGCCAGGCTATGGCGTTGACAAGCGTACCGTGATAGTTGCCATGACCGGGGTGCACCACCAGACCGGCAGGTTTGTTCACTACCATCAGATACTTGTCCTCATATACTATATCAAGGGGGATGTCTTCGGGGATGACTTCATTCTCATAGCGTGGACGGTCCATCATCACAGTGATTACATCCATCGGCTTCACCTTATAGCTGCTTTTCACAGCCTTGCCGTTCGCCATCACGAAGCCTGCATCGGCAGCCTTCTGGATGCGATTACGCGAGGAGTTCGTCAAGCGGTCGAACAGATACTTGTCCACCCGCATCATCTCCTGCCCCTTGTCCACCACCACACGGAAGTGTTCATAGAGTTGCGCCTCGTCACCCACCGGCTCTACGTCGTCCAGCTCATCATTATCTATATCATCCGGCAATTCTTCTATCATCACGGCATTTACAATTTGACTATTTACAATTTACGATTGGAGTCAGATGTTTATCAGAACCAGGACTCATCTGCCGCGGAGTCTTCGGACAACACGGGTTCAACGGTACCTCCCACGGCATCCACTCCCAGGGAGTCTGCCTTCAAGGCGCCTCCATCTCCCACCATCAGCGTCAGCACTGCGCCGGTGGGCACTTTCTCGCCGATGGAAAGCTGACGGCCCTTATACTTCACGCCATACACCCAGTCCTTCTCACCCGGAATATACTGTATCTCGGCCAGCTTGAAGCCCGAAGCCAGAATACGCGCTTCCGCCTGCCGCAGCGAACTGTTGTCCGCCACATCGGGTACTATGTGCAGAGGGACTTCAATCGTATTGATTGTAAGATAGATGGTACGTCCTTCCTTTACCTTTTGTCCGGCTGCCGGATTATATTCGAGGATGCAGCCGGCAGGAAGAGTCTTGACATAACTGGAATCCGAAACGATGCAGACCAAGCCGCGGTTACGGAACATTTTCTCGGCTTCCTCCACTCCCATGCCCTTCACATCGGGCACTATCACAGCCTCGCCGTGGCGGGTATATATATCCAGTCCTTTCAGCACTCCGAACAGCAATCCCACTACCACAACGGCCATCGCAAGTATGTTCGCCCAGAAGAACCGGTTCTGCCGGAAAGAGAAAAAATCTTTTATTGTCATAATCGATAATGCATTATTTGGGACAAAGATACAATTTTCACCACATAGTACACGGAGTTGGCAATAGTTTTTTCCGGAGAAGCGGGCACAATACATAAGAAAAGCTGCAAAAGACCAGAATCAGTCTTTTGCAGCTCCCTTATTTCTTTAATACGAACGAGAACGACTATTATGCCTTTACTCCGTTGTATTCGTCAGAAACAGTCAGTTTCTTTCTGCCTTTAGCACGACGTGCTGCCAATACTCTGCGGCCGTTTGCTGTAGCCATTCTCTCACGGAAACCGTGTTTGTTCTTTCTCTTTCTGTTCGAGGGTTGAAATGTTCTTTTCATTACTGTATCTTGTTTTATGTTATTATTCTCACGAATTCGGGCTGCAAAAATAGATACTTTTTTCAAATAAACCAAGAGATAACTCATTTTCTCTCAAAAGTTTTTGTGTTTTTTACCGATTTCCATTACTTTTGCACTCGCAAACCAGCACTAACGAAGTAAATACCAATATAATAATATTAAAGACTATAAGTATGATTAATGCCCAAGACATTAAAATCGGAACTTGCATCCGTATGGACGGCAAGCTGTATTTCTGTATCGACTTCCTGCATGTAAAGCCGGGAAAAGGTAATACTTTCATGCGCACCAAGCTGAAAGACGTGGTGAACGGTTACGTTCTGGAACGCCGTTTCAACATCGGTGAGAAACTGGAAGACGTACGTGTAGAACGTCGTCCCCACCAATACCTCTATCATGACGGTGACAACTACCAATTCATGAACCAGGAGACTTTTGACCAAATTCCCATCGCCCACGACCTCATCAACGGTGTTGACTTCCTGCTCGAAGGAATGATAGTAGACGTGGTATCAGACGCTTCTACAGAAACCGTACTCTATGCTGATGTGCCCATCAAGGTTCAGCAGAAGATTACCTATACGGAGCCGGGACTGAAAGGCGACACAGCCACCAACACGCTGAAGCCCGCCACAGTAGAATCCGGCGCCACAGTCCGCGTCCCCTTGTTCATCAACGAAGGCGAGACTATCGAAATCGATACGCGCGACGGTTCTTACGTAAGCCGCGTAAAAGCATAAGCCCTTTTGGAAATCAGGCAAATGCCCTTTTCATATCATCCCCGGTGCTCCACTTGGCATCCGGGGATTTTTCTTTCCATTTATTCATCTGCAAAGCTTAAATGATATATCTTTGCGGAGATAACCAAAACATAGAGCCATACCCATGAGATACTCCGTCATCATCCCCGTATACAACCGCCCCGATGAGGTAGACGAACTGCTGCAAAGCCTGACGCGGCAAAGTTTCAAGGATTTTGAAGTGATTGTGGTGGAGGACGGCTCCTCCATCCCCTGCAAGCCGGTCACAGAGAAGTATCAGGAACTATTGGACGTGCATTACTATGACAAGCCCAACTCCGGCCCCGGGCAGACCCGTAACTACGGGGCGGAACGAAGCAAGGGCGAATACCTGATAATACTGGACTCGGACTGCATCCTGCCCGAAGGTTATTTCCTTGCTGTGGAAGAAGAGCTGCAGCACGAAGCCGCCGATGCCTTCGGAGGCCCCGACCGCGCGCACGAATCATTCACAGACATACAGAAAGCCATCAACTACTCCATGACCTCCTTCTTCACCACCGGCGGTATCCGTGGGGGGAAGAAGAAGATGGACAAGTTCTATCCGCGCAGCTTCAACATGGGTGTGCGGCGGGAAGTGTACCAAGCCCTGGGCGGATTCTCGCGGATGCGCTTCGGGGAGGACATCGACTTCAGCATCCGAATCTTCAAGGGAGGATATACATGCCGGCTGTTCCCCGGTGCCTGGGTATACCATAAGCGCCGGACAGACTTCCGGAAGTTCTTCAAGCAGGTACACAATTCCGGGATTGCCCGCATCAATCTGTACAAGAAGTATCCGGAATCACTGAAGCTCGTCCACCTGCTGCCGGCCGCATTTACCCTGGGAGTGGCCATATTCCTGCTGGGAACGCCCTTCTGCCCGTACAGCCTGCTGCCCATCGCTCTTTATGCGCTTCTGGTATGCATGGACTCCACTATCCGGAACCGTAGCCTCAGCATCGGGCTCTACTCCGTCGCCGCCTCCTTCATCCAGCTCATCGGATACGGGACGGGGTTCCTGCGCGCCTGGTGGAACCGCTGCATACTTGGCAAGGACGAGTTCGAGGCGTTCAAAAAGAACTTTTACAAATAAGGAGGATTAGGGGTTAAGGATTAGGGATGATATGGAGAAACTGAATATCAACCAGTGGGCTGCAGAGGACCGCCCGCGGGAAAAGATGATGCAGAAAGGGGCGGAAGCCTTGAGCGATGCCGAACTGCTAGCCATCCTCATCGGCTCCGGCAATACGGAAGAAACCGCCGTGACACTGATGCAGCGCATACTCGCCGCCTGCGGCAACGACCTCAACCGCCTGGGCAAATGGGAGGTGCGGGACTTCTCCCGATTCAAAGGCATGGGCCCCGCCAAAAGCATCACCGTCATGGCATCCCTGGAACTGGGCAAACGCCGCAAGCTGCAGGAACGCTCCGGACGTACCGCCATCCGCTCTTCCGCCGACATCTACGAGCTGTTCCATCCCCTGCTCTGCGACCTTGCCACAGAAGAATTCTGGGTACTGCTTATGAACCACGCCGCCAAAGTGATAGACAAGGTACGCATCAGCCGCGGCGGCATCGACCAGACCACCGCCGACGTACGCAGCATCCTGCGCGAAGCCCTGCTGCAACGCGCCACACAGATAGCCCTTATCCACAACCATCCCTCCGGCAACCCGCACCCCAGCAACGACGACCAGCGGCTGACGGAACTCGTGAGGAAAGCCGCCCAAACCATGAACATACACCTGACCGACCACGTCATCGTCACGGACGGAAGCCATTACAGCTTCAACGACGAAGGATTGCTATAAATAATCCAAGTTACGGACATACTATACGAAAGACAAAAGCGGTCATAACACTAACTATCAGCACATTGTATTTACCTGCTATTTACCAGCTAATGTAAAAGCCGTTACCGCGGTATGTAAAAGCCGTTACCTTATATTGTAACGCCCTTTACCCCATATTGTAAAGACCTTTACCGCCTATTGTAAAAGGAGTTTCCCTAGGGGTAAAGGGAGTTCCCCCAGAGGGTGATGTCTTTTCCTGATTTAGCTAGACGCTTTTTCTTTTTATAACCGATATCAGT
>NZ_QTLN01000023.1:0-78415 GCF_003602735.1 Bacteroides sp. AF39-16AC
GTGGTACACGTTTCAAATGCTACCCGGGTCCCTTTTCAAGTGTTAGCTACAGCAGGTCGGTGTTGATTTCGGATGCGCTCTGTTTCAGCTTGTTGGTGCAGCCCGGCTTTACACGCTGTTTGTCGATGTCCCATTTGGCCGCGTCGATGCGGTAGCCCGTTGTAAACTCGATGCGCTGGCTGGCAAATATCACACGCATACGGATAGGCACATTCTCCACGATTGGTACGCCGTTCTTCTTCCGGCTTTCCAAAGAAAAGATGATGTTTCTCTTGATATTCATATTCGGGTGTAATTAAATTAGCACCCAAATATACACCCAATTATTGAGATAGCAAAAGATTTTGAGTGATATTTTACGATATAAATTAATCGTAATAAGCTGTTTATTAGTAGATAGTTACGATATTATGATATTTTGTAAAATTGTAGGTTAAAGTCCCGTACGCACCGCGAAAGCAAATAGCAAATTAAAGCAAAGCTCTGAAATTCAAGGATTTCAGAGCTTTTTCTTTTTCTCGCTCCGGCAAAAATGGGGACCCGAAATATCCGGTGCATAAGCAATTTTCGAGTTTCAGCTTTCTCAGACTTACATCACAAGAATAAGAAACTGAGCAGCAATGAATGGGCAGACCGTCCTCCGGATAGGGACAAAACTGGAAGAAGGTATAGGCAGAATCCACGTATGTCCCATGCTTTTTATTATGAAGGTTCATGTAAACCCTCGTCCCACGCACGTGGGCTCGACAGTTCACGCAGGCAAACCGGCGAGCACACATGCGTGGGACGAAGTTTTGTAATAAGGTTTCGGGAATTATGCGCCAAGCTTCTCTGCATTACACACAGGACATGAAGGGAAAAAATGCCCATATACGGGGAGCCAAAGCCATACTTCCGGCACTATAGACAACGGAGTTCGCCCCTTAATCACCATATTTGCACAAAGAAAACGGAAAATAAGCCCGAAATAGACATTAACAAATATTATTTATTATAAACAAAAAAAACAGAAAAAAACACGTGGTTAAATTCTTGCTGTCAGATAGTTAAAGCCGAATATGAGAAGAAAAAGTAGTGCTGGCAAAAATGATGATTTTTAAAATCGGGGTCTGACTTACGAACTACAACTGCATGTGTAAAATAGGATATTCTTTACCTTCTCCGTCCAAATCGGACCTTTTGTATACGCTAAAGCCTATATATTTATAAAAACCGACAGCTTGAATATTCTGCTCGTTCACATCGACTTTCGTTACCTGCAAATGATTTATGGCATAAGTAACCAGTTTTTCCCCAATTCCTGTGCCTCAATAATTATTGGTAATAAACAACATTTCAAGATTTCCTTCTGCAATTCTCATAAATCCGATTAAGATTCCCTCCTGTTCAAACCCGAATAGAATGACATACTGAAAATATACCGGAAGCTGTTCCTTATAGTATAGAAAATCTTCTTCTTTAAGAAAATCATGTGTACTCAATACTGCACTTTCCCAAATTTCTATCAAACGTGGATAATCCGTAACTTTAATTTTTCTAATCATAATTGTAATTGCTATTTAAAACCGCAAAGTTCGGAACTTATACATTCAATACACTGAACCCAAGTTAAAAAATACGTTTACGGATTTTGCTTAGTACTTGTGGCATGATACCCAAATAAGAAGCTATATCTTTGAGTGGTATATAGTTTAATGTAATGCCATATCCTTCAATCATCTGTAGATAATACTATTCAGGAGAATATTTAATCAAGTCGATATTTCTTTTCAAGAGTTTACTCAGTAGTATAGCATTCAAATCTTCAAATACAGTTTTTACCTTAGGAATAGCAGTATACAGTTCATCTACTCGCTTCTTGTCTATTCGGTAAATAACGCTATCTACAATTGTCTGCACATTAAATGCAGATCATGTTTGTAAGGTAAAAGACATGTTCGACATTGAAAACGTACCTTCTTTACAAAACCAAAAAATTTACTCTTCCCCTTTATGATTCAAAAGCCAACAACGCAATATCCCATCAAAAACGAAATAACTATATCTTTCTATTTCTCCTTCCTTAATCAAAAATGTATCTTTACTAATCAATATCCGCTCAAAATATTGGTCAAATGACTTAGATTCCTCCAAATTAAAAATATTGATGCTAAAATTAAATCCTTTAAGTAATTTTTCTAAAAAGCATAATATTTACAGACTATAGTTTTCATCAGTTTTGATAGCCGATTTTTATTCCAGAATACCGAAACGAACCAAGGCGTTCCGGACACCATTCTCATCCACCGCCTCCGTTATATAATCGGCAACGCTTTTCACAGCCTCGGAAGCTCCTCCCATAGCTATTCCCATCCCGGCTGCACGAATCATGGAAATATCATTCCCGCCATCACCAAAAGCGATGGTTCTTGAAACATCAAATCCATAATAGGAAGCAAACTCATTGATACCCATAGCCTTGTTTACTCCCGCCACATTGACATCCGCGAAGAAAGGGTTCCATCTGGAAACAGAAAGTCCGGGAAGTTGTGCCATTACTTCTTTTTCCATTTCTTCATCACAATATATGCATAACTGACAACATTCGCCTCCCATAAACTCTTTTTCGATGTCTGCCACCGGCGGTGTAGGGTGATTGACCAGCCTGGCCAATTCGATGACGGTCGGGTTGAGTTCGTTGACAAAAATACCTTTATTCGTTTCGATAGCCAGAGCAAACCCATAATGTTGAGCCAATACCAGTACCCTCTGAAAATCCTTTTCGGGAATCTGTTTACTAGATATAGGAGTGCCATCTCTCAGTACACAATCGGACCCATTCAAAGCTATCACTGCATCGTATGGAATCTCTTCAAGTTCGTGAAGATCGGTAAACGCCCTCCCAGTTGCTATTATGATTTTTATACCGGATTCATGAACTTGCTGCAACGCTTCGATAGCCGACTGCGGAACGCGGTGAGTGTCGAAACTCACCAATGTTCCGTCTACATCTAAAAATATAGCTTTGGTCTCCATTATAAAATATTTTGGTCTAATAAATTCATTCTATCTGCATCATCTCAATTTTGTGAATATCTATATTCATTCGGTGCAACTCCCGTTGCTTTCTTAAACACCAGACTGAAATATTGCACACTCGGATAGCCCAGCCGACGCGCTACGGCAGCAGGTGTATTACCACCTTCCGATAACATTTTCTTGGCCGTGTACAAGCATTTGAACTGGAAGTATTCAGCCAATGTCTTACCCGTCTCAAACCTCAGCAAATCATCAAAGTAAGCCGTCGAAAGATTCAGTTTTTCGGCACAGCATCCGGAAGTGGGCAGCTTCCCCTCCTGCAACTTTCCGGAAGTGATATACTCGTCCAATATCCCTTCCATTTTCCCCAGAATCATCTTGTTCTTATTCTCACGGGTGATGAATTGCCGCTCATAGTAACGTGAGCAATAATCCAGCAGCAATTCGATGTGACGGGACAAGATGGTATTGCTATGCATATCAATGGAATGATGAAGTTCATCCTCGATATTCTCAAGGCAACACGTCACTTTGGCTGTTTCGCGCTGTGACAGATGCAACGCCTCCTCCTTGCGGTAGAAAAAGAAAGTATAGTTGTCGATATGATTCTTTAGCGTAGTACAAAGCAATAAATCGGGATGAAATGCCAGCAACCAGCCTTTGTCCGGAAGCGTATTGTTCTTGTTCATCCGGAATATCTCGCCGGGAGTAAGAAATACCATCGTAGCATTGGAATAATCATAATATTTCCGTCCGCAGCAGTCACAATCCCCTTCACAGTCCTCAATCAGTAGGATGGCATAGAATTCAAACTTCACAGCATCCTGATACACACTAGGATTTTCCAGATTAATAATGCTTACCTGAGGATGCAACGTTTTACATCCCAGGCACCGGTTACATTCACATACGGTCTTTATGTCCAATGTATTGTCTTTCATCACCTATAAAGTCATTCTCATTATTGTAACTTCAGATATCTAAAATCTTAAGGATATGTTTTCCACACCTTCACAATATACCAATTACAAAATTAGAGGAAAATCCAGACATCTTCACTACCCTTATTACGGATTATATAACCTTAGTTACTGTTTTTATATCTGGCTACGTGACTTCATCTCCAGATACTTGTTTATCACGTCCACAGAAAGATTTTCCGGTGTAGTTAGCACAGCACTGATGCCGTGCTGCTTCAAGGTGGAGACTATCAGCCGTTTCTCGAATACAAATTTCTCGGCAATGACATGGCGGTAATACCCTTCCGTATCCCTCGCAGGAGTGGCGACGTACTCTTTCAGAGCGGCATCTTCGAAGAAGATGACCAGCAACCGGTGCTGGCGGTTCAACTGCTGCAAATAAGCCAACTGGCGATTCAAGCTGCCGATGCCGGAAAAATTGGTATACAGCACCAAAAGACTGCGTTTGTTGACGCGCTTGTTCAAATGTACGCACAATGAGGAAAAGTCGGTCTCCCCAAAAGTAGTCTGCTGGCTGTAAAGGTTCTCCAATAACGCCTGCATTTGTCCGGGCTGTCGGGAGACGGGGATAAATGTATCAAAGTGCTCATTAAACGTTACCAGTCCGGCTTTATCCTCCTTCCGCATGACAACGTACGAAAGAACCAGGGAGGCATTAATAGCATAGTCCAGCAAGGTCATCCCGCGAAATGCCTGCTGCATAATCCGCCCCTTGTCTATCACGTTATAGATTTGCCGGGAACGCTCGTCTTGATAGACATTTACCATAAGTTCGTGCCTCCGGGCGCTTGCTTTCCAGTTTATCGTGCGGTAATCGTCGCCTTTCACATACTCCTTTATCTGTTCGAACTCCGTATGATGCCCCACCCTGCGGATACGTTTGATGCCCAATTCCGTCAAGTTGTCGCTGATAGCAAGCAACTCATACCGATGGAGCATCAGATAGGACGGATATACCTTGACATCCAGCGGAGCATCGCAAGTATATCTGCGGAAAAGCAATCCCATTCTGCCTGCCACAAACACCCGAATCCGTCCGAAAGAGTAAATCCCCCGCCGCGTAGGACGCAGATGATACGTAATCGTCCTGCCCTCATTCGCCTGAAGCCTCATCCGGAAATCAATATTCCGCAACTGGAATGCAAAAGGAATCTCATCCACCACTTCCACAGCCACCGGATGCGGATAACTGCTCTCCACACGTATGTTCACGGTGTTTTCATCTCCGTTGGAGAAGCGGGTAGCACACTGGCGGAATGCCCGGATGCCGCGAATACGATAGAGCATCACCCCATCCACCAACGCCGACACCGCCAAAACAAAAAGCGCCCACTGCCCGATTGCAAAGAATGGAGCAAAGACGTACCCGATACCCGTCAGCAGGACTATCAGAACAAGAGCAATATAGAATCGGCGGCCCAGTCTCACTTCGGCACTTCCACCTTATCAATCAGACGTTGCGTCACCTTTACCGGCGAATAGCCTTCCATCTCGGCTTCCGCTGTCAATATCAAGCGATGCTGAAGCACATACGGAGCAACGAACTTAATATCCTCCGGTGTCACAAAGTCACGTCCCTGCAACAGTGCATATGCCTTGGAGGCCTGCATCATTGCCACGGACGCACGCGGAGAAGCTCCTAAATATACAGCCTTGCTGGTACGCGTCTGCTGTACAATCAACGCGATGTACTGAAGCAGCGTGCGGTCTACAAACACGTGTTCTATCAGCCTGCGCAACGAAAGCAGTTCTTCTTTTGTGAGCACGGGCGCCAGGCTCTCCAACTTCACCAACGAAGCATTGGCGTGGTGGCGCTCCAGGATGTCCACCTCCTCCTCCAATGAGGGATATCCCATGGTTATTTTCATCAGGAAGCGGTCCAGTTGCGCTTCAGGTAACTTATAAGTCCCCTCCTGCTCCACCGGATTCTGGGTTGCCAGAATCGTATAGAGTTCTCCCATCTGATGCGTGGTACCGTCAATGCTGACCTGCCGTTCTTCCATAACCTCGAACAAGGCTGCCTGCGTCTTGGCGGGAGCGCGGTTTATCTCGTCCACCAGCACGAGGTCGGCAAACACCGGTCCTTGATGAAAGTCAAAGTCATTGGTTTTCATGTTGAAGACCGTAGTACCCAACACATCACTCGGCATCAAGTCCGGAGTAAACTGAATGCGGCTGAAGTCCGCCTTAATCAAGCGTGCCACCAGACGGGCAAGCAGTGTCTTTGCCACCCCCGGCACTCCCTCCAGCAACACATGGCCGTTTGCCAGGACAGCCGTCAGTACCAGGTCCACTATCTGCTCCTGCCCCACTATGACCGTAGCAATCCGGTCCTTCAACGCTTGTATCTTCTCGGAAAAGAGAGTCAAGTCCACCCGTTTTTCTGTGTTCTCTTCCATAAATATCTTCTTTATATATGATTGATTATTTCATTCATTTTATCGACAAGCCGTTTCATCTCCTTCTCAGAGATGCTGCGCCCTCCGTACACCACCGGCCTCACCTCGCGGATGAACGCGGCTATTTCCCCCGCTTCCATACCCGTCTTCCGGGCAATCCTGCCGAAAGAGCGCTCATCCTCTGCCACTTCCTCCACATCCACTTGTATTTCCCTCCTCAGTTCCTCCGCAAAATAGAGATATTTCTTGCGGACTAAGTCAGCATGGTCCTTCTTCTGATAATAAAGAGTACCTATCAACTCTGCAAACTCCAAAGACTTATTTTCCGGTTCGCGGATAACCGGAATGGCGCGCTGCTTCCTGCGGGCTGTAAATATCATAAAGAGCAGGATGGAAACCATACTCAAGTACAATGCCCAGCGAAGCGGCGGCTGCGAAAGGAAATAGCGAAAAGGAGACATCTGTACCTGGGCTGTTTCTTTCATATAGCCTTCGGTACGGACAATGGGAAATCCACCCATCTGGGACAATATACGAAAAAGATAAGCCGCATTCTTCCCATCCAGCACACCATAGTTCGTAAAAAGCAGGGGAGTGGAAGCCAGTATAACTTCCCCCTTTCCCCAAGAAACCGACATGGCAACCGGATGAGCAGCTTCTCCGGTAACAGTTTTTTCCGCCAACACTTTACTAGAAATGGAATCTGCAAAGAAATAAGACTGACAAAGTTGGGGATAGAAACAGAAAGTCTGCTGCGGATAAACCGCCGAATCCCCCACCCAGCACAAACTGTCTTTCGAAAGCAATGCAGTGGCATATTTTTTCAAAGCCGACGGACTGAAATAGGAATAGCTGCACTCAAATCCCAGCGTATCTTTCAAAATACGGCTGAAAGAGCTCCCCACCAGCATAATCCGGTCTCCCCGTCCCGCCATCTTCAACATCGCCTCCACATCTACATCCGTCAAATGCAGGTTATCGGTAACAACCAGTATTCCGCGGCGGAGCGTCGTATCTTCCTGCTCCAGTTCATAAAAAGTCTTTCTCGACAACGAATATCCCTTCGGCAACGATGAAGACAGCAGGCTATCGAACACGGCACAGCCGAACGGTTGCTTGTCATAATGGCTGAACGTAGGGTTCCAGACAAACTTCTTTGGCAGACGGCACTCTATCGCAAACATCAACACCAGAAAAACAATGATACCGGCTATAAACCAATGGTTCCCCTTCATGCCGCCCCTCCTTTCTCCACTTCTTTCTGCAAATCCCGCATCGCATGGAACAAAGTTTCGGTCGCTTCAAAATTTCCGTAACGTACTCGTAGAAAATGGTTGGTCATTTGGCGGAAAGCTGGCAGACGGACTTCATAGATATATTGTGTTGGCGTTTTATATAACTGCCAGTCTATACGTTTTCCATCGCTGAGCTGTTTCAGCGTCTGCAGATAGAGCAAACGCACCGCCTCCCGATAATCCGTCCGGGCAAGCGCATCGGCAATTCTTTCCGCAAAATCCACTCCATAGATGGTGTCCTCCCCCACTGTATAGGGCAGGGTACTCTTGCGCGAACGCATGAACAGTTCCGGACGCTTCTTGTACACAAACCAAATGACCAATACCAGGATAAGAACGGCAATGCATATCAATACGACCTCCGAATATTCTGCCACCAACGTATTCCCGAATATCTTGTCCAGCAGCTTGCCGAACCATCTGCTGAACCACTCAAGTACATTAATTTCGGGAGCTATCAACTCACGACTGTAAGCAAACGCCGGGTCAGACTGCCAAGCGGCAACCTGTGCAGTATCACAAACCAGTGTATCAGCCGGAGCCATATTCATAGTCCGTTATCAGAGTTTATCAAAATTGTCAATATCACTCTCCACCATCACATAATCTATCTTTTCCGAAGCATGACCGTATTGATAAGCCAGTCCCAGCAATGAGAAAATCATGGACATATAAACGCCGAATGCCTGGACCACCGCCAGCAGATAAAGCACAAAGCTATAGGCTGCCGATACAGTGGCACCGCCACCTGCATCAGTCATTGCAAAGATATATTTCACAATAGTCCCGATATACCATGGAATCATCGTCACTCCCTGCAAGATGGCGGCGATGAATCCCATAACAATGGAAATCAGTACGATACCTCCCCAGGTAGCGAAACCCAGTCGGTAGGCCTTCTTCAAGGCATCTATGATATAGATATCTTCGAACAGATAGACTGGAGCCCAAATAGCAAGTGGCACAGACACCACCACAACGAGCAGAACGAACAAGAACGCAATCGCCATGAACGGAATGACGGTGGCTATAAAACCAACAATAAGCCCTACAAACAGCACCAAAAGCACACCGATAATCATTATCAGAAATACCCTTCTGACATTACGGAACAACAAGGGCTTCAGCATCCCTAACGTCACTCCCTCCAAGCGTTCTTCCCGTTCATTGTAAGTACGGACCAATGCGTAGACCAAAGAGGTCAGCATGACAGTTCCTAGCAGATAGAGAACGGCATACAGACTGTAATAAGTCACCAGTGCCATGATGGACGCTCCGACAACAGAAGAGTCGAACGAGCCTCCGGTCATATCACCCAGAGCCATTGTACCGCTCATCAGCCCGTTCAAGCTCAGTCCCTGAAGCAGACAAAGCGGCAACATCAGATATGTGGTGAATTTCATCAACGGCTTCCAATTCTCTTTGATAAAATCAAAGGTAGCAGTTAGTTTCTCTCCAAAAGAACGTTGTACATACAGTGCGATTTTAGGTTTCTGTGCTTCCATGCTTCTTTCTGTTAGGTAAATAAATATAATAAAAAAAGATAAACGACAAAGAGAGTAGAATAAAGCCGAACCTCAAAGCATCCGGAAGTTCGGTATGGCGGGTAACGAATCCTTCTATAAATCCTGCCATGATGAATACGGGTACCGTACCCACCACTATCTTCAGTCCTTTTTTGGCTCCCCGTTTGAAAGATTCCAGCCTTGAATAGGTTCCGGGAAAGAGCCATCCGTTGCCCAGGGCAAGACCGGCGGCACCGGCTACAATAATCGCCCAGATTTCGAGTGTCCCGTGCAGCCAAATGGCAAGGAAGGACTCCCAAAGCAAGTCGTGCTGATAAAAGAAGGTTTGGAAAGCCCCTATCATGATACCATTGTTAAGGAGCATGTATCCGGTGCCAAAACTGGTCAGCAACCCCATGGCAAAGCAGTTGAAGGAGACCATGATATTGTTCAGCGTGATACTCAGAAACATGGGGAACTCGGAGGAACCATTATATACAGCCATGGGTTCACCATTAGCGATATTGTTCAAAGTCATATCCACATAAGAGTTTCCTAAAATCAAACGCACAAAATCGGGGTCTCCGGCAGCAGATACCACTCCTATCAATGCGCTGACCACAAATATAATGAAGGAAGCCACTAACTCACGGCGTGCATCGTACATGGCCGAAGGCACTTCACG
This sequence comes from Bacteroides sp. AF39-16AC, assembly GCF_003602735.1. Classification (NCBI taxonomy): domain Bacteria; kingdom Pseudomonadati; phylum Bacteroidota; class Bacteroidia; order Bacteroidales; family Bacteroidaceae; genus Bacteroides; species Bacteroides sp. AF39-16AC. The sequence goes on from NZ_QTLN01000023.1 coordinate 9,883, forward strand.
GGTCCAGTAGGTGATAATTCTTGACCATTTCTCGCGCTTGTTTCTATAAATGTGGTTGTGCAATGCCGAGGCAAGATTGTTCAGATAGATAGTGATGCGGGAAGCGGGGAAATGCGTTTGGGCAAAAGCCAGGTCTGCCGTAAGCTCCGTATATGCGTCGGCAAGCTCATCGGGAGACAGACTGTCCGCCTGCTCCACTATTTTTTCTGCTTGTTTCCATTTTTCGATGTTCCGCCGGATAAACGTCACTTCTTTCATACCCCATGAATATTTCAGAGAAGTTTTGTCTGAAATCGGTAACAAAAATAAGAGAATAATGATATATTTGCAATGAAATACTAAAAATGTTTTATCAGGAATGGCAGAATCTACAATTATCACCGGGCAGTTTGTCCGCATCAGTCAAACGCCTGCCAGTATCGGTGAACGGCTCATTGCACTGGTCATAGACTATATTCTGCTCGGATTCTATGTATTTTCTACTTTGGCCTTGTTTTCACGGATTCATCTGCCCTCTGATTTCACGATGCTTTTCTTCCTCACTATCGTCTACCTGCCGGTCTTGTTTTACGCATTTCTCTGCGAAATGTTCAACCAGGGACAAAGTCTCGGCAAGCGGCTGATGAACATCCGTGTCGTAAAAGCAGACGGTTCCACGCCCGGCATAGGCTCGTACCTGCTCCGATGGCTTCTCTTTCCTATCGACGGACCGGTGACCGGTGGCCTGGGACTTCTGGTCGTCCTTTTGACCAAAAACAGCCAGCGAATGGGCGACCTTGCTGCCGGCACCATGGTAATCAAGGAAAAGAATTACCGCAAGATACACGTCAGCCTCGATGAGTTCGACTACCTGACCAAAGACTACCGGCCTACCTATCCACAAGCTTCCGACTTGTCATTGGAGCAAATCAACGTCATTACTCGGACCCTGCAATCGGGTAAGAAAGACCGTACACGCCGCATTGCCTCCCTTGCGAAAAAAGTGCAGGAACTTCTCTCCATCACTCCTCATGACAGTAACCCGGAAAACTTTCTTCAGACCATTCTCCGGGATTACCAGTATTATGCCTTGGAAGAAATTTAATACAAACTTCCAACAAAACCAAAGAAGTGTTAAGTCTTACGCTTATTTAAGATTCAAGCTGCATCTTTTTGGCTTTTCATTTGTTAATCAACCAGAAGGTCTTAACTAAATAACAAAGAACAATTATGAAACGAATCATTACATTAATCACACTGGTGTTGGTAAGTGCATCGACCCTGATGTATGCACAGAGTAGCAGCGAAACACGCCAAGCAGAGCGTAAAGCCCAACGCGAAGCCCAGAAAGCACGCGAAAAAGCAGAAAATGAAAGGAACTATGCCATTGCCGTCCAGGCATTGAAAGAGGGCAAGTTTGTATTGGAAGCAGACCAGCTGGTGTTCAAGAGAGGACGGAGCGCATTTGTTTCATCGACAACAAACTTCGTTCTGATGGACGGTGAACACGCATCCGTACAAATAGCTGCCAACAATGCCCTTGCAGGCCCCAACGGAATAGGCGGCATCACAGTGGACGGCAGCAGAAAGGAAATGAAAATCACGACCGACAAAAAGGGAAACGTGAATTGCAGCTTCAGCGTACAAGGCATCGGAATATCCGCACAAGTGTATATCACACTGACCAACGGCGGCAATAATGCATCGGCAAGAATCAGCCCGAACTTCAATTCGAATACCCTGACGCTGAACGGAGTCCTGGTTCCATTGTCCCAGTCAAACGTTTACAAAGGGCGGGCTTTATAAAACACCCCTTTTGTCCGTACAAAGTATAAAGAAAAGAAGATATTCATATCGTGTTCGCAGGATACGAATATCGTGTAGACACGATATTAACAGAATGCGATACAAGGAATTAATAAACTGTTATACAGAATATTAATTCCTTGCATCGTACATAAAGGGAGCTAACAGAATGTGGACATTTATTCTTTTATCTGTTGACACGTTGGGCAATAATATACCGAACCACCCATATAAGCCTCTTTTATGATGGTACTGCCACAACGGAGACAAGGATTCTTCCATGTTTTGGCAGAAAGAATGGTTTTGTAACCTCCGGCGTTGCCATAAAGATCTGTTTGCGTATCGCGTCCGCCCTCGAACGTCATATCCACCAATGTTTCTTTTAGAGCATTAAAAAGAACGTCTTTCTGATTATCCGACAGAAGTAGCACTTTCTGTTTGGGATTTATCCGTGCATTGAACAGAATATCCTGCGTTACGCCGTTACCTACACCGGGAATACGCTGATTGGTTGCTAATAGAGCTTTAGCAGAGAGGGTCTTCTTTGCTTCGGCAACGAGTTTCTCAAATTCCGCTTCGGTGTATTTATCGCTCAACGGCGAAATGCTTTCCCGACTCAATTTATAGTACTTATTGTCGATATAGCTATCAGGATAAACATTGATAAAACCATACATTACAACCGTGAAGACAAGGAATGAATCATCATTAAACGTCAGCAACAACTGGTAATTGGCAGGAATCTTATCTCCCGCATTGTAATAACGGACACTGACTCCGTCGCCTATATTCATGATCACATTATCCGAAAGATTGAAATTGACAAACATGCCATATCCTTCGGATGAAAGGATGGTTTTGCCTACGAGCAGTTTACCATACTCCGACGGATTGCCGTTATAGAACGTAAACTTATGCGGTTTGGTGGCATTGAATACCTGCGTGATTGTTTTACCGCTCAAGGCGTTGTTCACTTGTTTGCTCAGGGTGATAACTTCGGGTAATTCCAACATATTATCTTACTTTTATTTTCGATAGGGATATATATTTCCGTTAATAACTCGTCAATAGCTAATCAATATCGTTCATTATTTTAACCGGACCACTTCCCCTATAATAGGCATCAACACGTTCAAAGAGTCTTTCTCTTTCAGATTCATGGCATTCTTCAACGGTTCGTCCCAGCGGTGTCTAGCCAAAGCATATTTGGAATGATGGACAGTCAGAATCTTTTCCGCATTCAAGTCCCTGGCCACTTGTCCCAAATATTGGGGCATGGTATGGATATATTTCCAATCTTCGTTATACTGCCCATTCTCCAATATGGCAAGGTCAATGCCAGGATATTGCTTGCCTATTTCGGCAAAATGCGTATCATATCCACTATCACCGCCCATATAAATCTTCTGCGAAGGGGTTTCGATAAGGAAAGAGGCCCATAGTGCCTGATTCGCTTTCAACGAGCGGCCCGAAAAATGCCGGGCGGGCAAGCAATGAAGCAGAAATCCCTTATCCAGTACAGTATCTTCAAACCAATCCAGCTCAACCAGGGATGATTTCTCAAATCCCCAATACTCGAAATGTTCACCTACCCCCAAAGGACAGACCACCTTATCTACCCGATTTTTCAGCTGCATCACCGTTTCATAATCCAGATGATCCCAATGGTCATGTGATATCACCAGATAGTCAATCTCCGGCATATCGGCAGGCTTGTAGGCATCCGCCCCCTTGAACGGCTTGTTTACAAACGAAACCGGAGAAGCCCCACAAAATACGGGGTCTACCAGTATACGCTTTCCGTCTATCTGGATAAAATAGGATGAATGTCCGAACCATACCAATACATTCTCGTCCTTGCTTATCTTGCTGAGGTCCGTCTTTATAACCGGAATCTCTTTTTCAGGACGTAAATCGGTTTCTTGCTTAAACAAGAATCCCCAGAAAGCTCCCAAACGTCCCTTTTGGGAAGTCATCATCATCGTACTGTGCAGATTCCGGAATTCTCCGTCTTTGTAATGAGGCGACTTCTTAATCCTCTCCAACCGTTCTCCTTGAGGAGCCCTCCCGAAACTCGGCTGATTGACAAAAACGAATCCCACTATGACCGCAACAGCCACAATACCCACTATAATGCCAACTATCATACGTACTCTTTTCGTTTTTAATGAATTCATATTCAATGAGGCTACATTTACAGCTGCAAATATAGTCGAATTGTTATTAAATCACTATCTTCGCGCCCAATTTACGGAATCAATACAATAAAGCAATAAAAAGCCAACAAAGAAATGAACACACACAGTCTATGTTGCATCGGTTATATTACCCAAGATAAAGTCGTAACCCCTAAAAATACCATATATATGCCGGGAGGCACCTCCTTCTACTTCGCACATGCCATCAAGCACTTGAATGCTAACGATTTTTTATTGGTAACAGCTTTGGCTGATACTGACATGGGCATTGTGGAAGACATTCGGAAAGAAGGTATTTCCGTCAAAGCCTTGCACAGCACACATTCCGTCTGTTTCGAGAATATTTATGGAGAAAACCAGAACGAACGTACACAACGTGTCACGGCAAAAGCAGACCCTTTCACCGTGGAAGGTTTGAAAGATACCGATGCACGGATTATCCACTTGGGCAGTCTGCTTGCCGACGACTTCTCTTTGGAGGTCATCAAGTTCTTGTCCGGAAAGGGACTCCTCTCGGTAGATGTGCAGGGATTTCTCCGCAAAGTGGATAATGAAAAAGTGCTGGCAGTAGACTGGCCGGAAAAGAAAGAAGCATTGAAGTATATCCATATTCTGAAAGCCAACGAAGCTGAAATGGAAGTACTGACCGGATGCAGTGAACCGCACGAAGCCGCATTGCTGATTGCAGACTGGGGCGTCAAGGAAGTGCTGCTGACCCTGGGAGATAAAGGTTCGCTGATATATGCCCAAGGAGAATTTCACGAAATCCCCGCCTATCCTGCCCTTCAGATTACAGATGCAACAGGATGTGGAGACACCTATATGGTGGGGTATCTGTATATGCGCAACAAAGGTGCATCCCACCGGGAAGCGGGATGCTTTGCTGCCGCCATGTGCACCATAAAACTACAATCACACGGGCCATTCTGCGGAACGGAAGAAGCGATAAATAACGTGATAAAAGGATAAAGTGATAGGGTGATATAACACCCTACCATCTTTATTTATAATCCGAATTTTTTCAAATCATCTTCCACACTACCGATACCTGCGATATGAAACATATCAACCAGTACCTTCACAACATTCGGAGAAAGGAAAGCGGGCAATGTGGGGCCTAAGTGAATATCCTTCACCCCGAGACTCAGTAATGCCAACAATACAATAACCGCCTTCTGTTCGTACCATGCTATGTTGTAGACAATGGGAAGTTCGTTGATGTCATTCAGCCGGAATACTTCTTTCAGCTTCATGGCTATCACGGCCAGTGAATAACTGTCATTGCACTGTCCGGCATCCAATATACGGGGAATGCCGTTGATGTCTCCCAAACCAAGTTTATTATAGCGGTATTTGGCACAACCTGCGGTCAGGATAACGGTATCTTGCGGCAAGGCTTTGGCAAACTCCGTATAGTAATCGCGGCTCTTCATACGTCCGTCACAGCCTGCCATTACGATAAAGCGGCGCATGGCTCCGGTCTTCACGGCATCTACCACCTTGTCTGCCAGTTGCAGTACCTGGTTATGGGCAAAACCACCGATAATCTCTCCATGCTCTATCTCCACCGGCGGCTGGCATTGTTTGGCAATCTCTATGATTTCAGAGAAGTCTTTCCTGCCTTCCGCATCCTTATCAATATACTTGCAACCCGGATAACCGGTAGAGTTGGTGATGAACATACGCTCTTTATACACTGCATTAGCCAAAGGAGGAACGATGCAGTTGGTGGTAAACAGAATCGGTCCGTTGAAGGAAGTGAATTCTTCACGCTGTTTCCACCAGGCATTGCCATAGTTGCCTACAAAATGAGAATATTTCTTGAAAGCAGGATAATAGTGGGCAGGCAGCATTTCACCATGTGTATAGACGTCTATCCCCGTACCTTCTGTCTGTCTCAATAATTCTTCCATATCCTTCAAGTCATGGCCGCTAATCAAAATTCCCGGACGATTCTTCACACCGATATTCACCTTTGTAATTTCGGGATTACCGTAAGTACCGGTATTGGCAGCATCCAGTAGAGCCATTGTCTTTACTCCGAACTCACCAGCTTCGAGAACCAGCTTCACCCATTCCTCTGCCGATAGAGACTCAACCGCAATGGTAGCCAGTGCACGCTGCATGAAAACATGAACTGTATCATCATTGAATCCCAAGCGCATAGCATGCTCCAGATAAGCTGCCATACCTTTCAAACCATAGACAAGCAATTCTTTCAACGAACGGAGGTCTTCATTCTGTTCACGCAGAACACCTACTGTCTTCGCTTTCTCGGCATAGTCGTCACGCGTTCCCTGCCAAGTCAGTTCATCTACTTGGGGTAGGAACACTTTGTTGTGCTTGGCCTCTTGAATCAATCCATTACGCAAAGCAAGTCCCCTATCCACCCGTTTCAAGATGCTTTCATCATCGAAATTCGCATTCGTGATAGTACAAAACAAAGCATCCGTCACAAAAATATTCACTTCTTCAGAGACTGGAGAATCTGCCTTGCGTAATGTATCGGCAACAACAGAGATACCCCTGACTACAAACAGTAACAAGTCCATAGCTTGAGCCGTATGACTTTCTTTTCCACATACACCTTTCAATATACAGCCGGTTCCTTTGGCTGTCTCCTGACATTGATAACAAAACATGTTTGGTTCCATATTCCTATTCATTTAAAAGTTTGCATAATCTTTTGATAAGATAAGCAGCACCTCAGCAATAAAAATAAGCAGGCTTATGTTCTATTGCATTCGATTTGCATTATCTTTGTGCAAAGATGAGAGTTCTACAACGCACAAACTGTCACGAATGTTACATCGAATCACAAAAAAGTAAAAAAAGAATGGAAATCCATACATTATTGGAAATGCCTCCTTTCCAAGACATAACAGAAGAAGAGTTATTATCCCTCATCCTGGCACCCGAACATGCACACAGGCAATACAAACCTGCTGACTTCATTGCCATGCAGGGAGAAGCATATCGTTCTCTATTCATATTGTGCAACGGCAGTGTGCGTACCCAAATGGTCAGTGCGGAGGGGAAGCAACTCACCATCGAAACGCTGAAAGCCCCGCAACTGCTTGCCCCGGCTTTTGTCTTTGCCTCCGAAAACCGCTTCCCGGTAAATATCGAAGCTAAAGAGAAATGTGAGATACTCGTTATAAACAAGAACATTTTCCTGGAATTCCTGCATCAACACCCCGCTGTGATGCGCAACTTTCTGCAACTGGTATCGGACAGAACCCTATTTCTCTCCAAAAAGCTAAATGCCTTTGCCCTACAAAGTCTGAAATCGCGTATACTGAACTATCTACGCATGCATGGCACGATACTCAACCAGCAGGAAGTGGCACAAATACTGGGAGTGGCGCGTCCCTCGCTGGCACGTGCCTTATCGGAACTGGCAAGCGAAGGGTGCATCCGAATGGAAGAGAAGGAAATGCGGATAAATGCAGTCTCCGCCCAAAAATATTTATAAAAAACGTCCGCACTTATATATTATTCTTACCTTTGTCCAAGAATAAAAAGCTATGGAAAAGATTCTACTGGATGAAAAGTACGAACAGTTGTTGTTCCAAATCCCTCTACTAAGGGATTTGCCACATAATATCAAGCAATCGCTGCTTGAGAAACTGGAATATTCAGTCTATTCTATAGACAAGAAAGATATAGTTGCCCGGCAAGGCACCCCCTGCAAGAAGCTATATATACTATTGGAAGGTAAATTGCGTGTAGATATTATAGACGGTCTGGGCAATAAAGTTATGGTAGAATACATCGTTGCCCCCCGGGCCTTTGCCACTCCCCATCTCTTCGGCAGCAACACCACACTGCCGGCAACTTTTACTGCCATTGAAGACTGTATCCTATTCACTGCCACCAAAGAATCCACCTTCAAGCTTATCAGCCAGGATCCCAAAGTGCTGCACAACTTCCTTTGCATAACGGGAAATTGCAATGCCTGCACGGTTTCGCGATTAAAAACCCTTTCCCGCAAAACAGTCCGCGAAAGGTTTGTCGTCTATCTGTTTGAAAACAGAATTTCCAACTCTACCAGCATCACCATTGCGCATACCCAATCTGAGCTGGCAGAATACCTCAATGTAACCCGCCCGGCACTTTCAAAGGAAATCAATAAGATGACCAAAGAAGGTATTATCCTAATGACGGGTAAGAAAATTGAGGTATTGAATGAAGCAGCTCTGAAAGAGTATATCTAAACTACCATTTTACAAACAAGATTCTCGGATTGATGTTGACAGATACCCAGCCCCAATCCTGCCAGCGTTTATGGTCGCCGCCTTTCACCACGTCCATAGACTTCGTACCCCGCATAATGGAGTAACCGGCAGAAAGCTTCACGTCCTTCATCACATTCCAGTCAAGCTGATAGTCCATCTCCGAACCCAATCCCTTTTTTACATCATCCAGCTTGGCAGCAGTAGCAAAATAGTGATAATTCAGTTGCATACTCACCTGCTTGGATGTCTTGAAGTTGACACCCAACTGGGCATCCTGCAAACCGGGAGCTACTCCCTGCCAAGCAGAAGCATAGAAATAGTCCATCGCTCCATAGAACTTATGATGTGTTCCGTAAAGAGGATCGAATGCTTTGAACTTGTCACCTTTCCCGTCACTGCCACTCAGATAATCATAACCCAAGCTCACACTCCATTGCTTGTCTATGGCATAGGCAGCCTTCACGCTTACCATAAAGGCAGATACACTCTGCGCATTCTTGTTCTTTCCGGTCTGATAATAGAAAGCAGCCTGCACAGGTAGCCAATTTCCCGATTCCGGCTGATAAGTCACGTAAGTACCGAACGTCTGCAAATAGCGGGTATGGGAAGTTTCTGTTTCTGCATCACCGGTTTCCAGGCCCAGATTCATGAATAACAAAGAGACATCAAGGTTGGGGGTTTGCGCCGCATAATGATACCAAAGGGTCTGCATATTCTTATAAGGTTGTGCACCGTCATAATAATAGGTACCGCCTTTTGCCTTTTCCTTGTTCTGGTTGAAGGCAAGAATGAAATGCAGTTGGTGGGCATTCTTGGCATAGCCCAACTTCAATGCATCGTGATAGCGACCGGCCACATTCCAGTCCAGCCCTCCCAAAATACGTTCGTCGTCATAAGACAAGGTCTGGCGCCCCAGTTGTGCAAAGAAACCGGCACCAAAGTTGAGTTTTGCCCATGCTTCGTTCATAATGAAACGCCCGTTAGTGTCTATCTGCGGGTCCTGCCCCCATACGCCTACATGTTGGGCCGAAATCTTCATACTCAAATCCGAACGTTTATACTCCATGGAAAGACGTGCACGGTTGTTGATAAATGAAGCAGCCTTGTCTCCCTCGAAACGTGGTAACTGTGCTCCGTTACGGTATTCTGCACGGGGTCTGATTTGCATCGACATGGTGAATTCGTTCTCTTTCTCCGAACCTTGTGCCCACAACATTCCGGGCAACAGCAATAAGCCTAATGCCAAATAAACTGTTTTCATAAGTATTTTAATTTAAGTTATACGTATGTACACTCACTCCTTGTGCCGAGGGCAAGTAATTGATGCCATACCAACACATTTGCAACAACAGAAAAGATACAAGCAAGCCAAACAGTGCCTTACGATAGGCCGCGGGGCATCCCAATCGGAAATGGATATATGCCAGATAGGAGAACCAGGTAGCCGCCGCCCAAGTCTCCTTGGGATCCCATGCCCAATAGTGTCCCCAAGCAGCTTTCGCCCAGACAGCACCGGACAGCATACCCAGTGTCATGAAGGCAAGTCCTACATAAGTCAGATTATCGCACAAAGCCATCTCATGCCGTTCAATTCCTTTTTTCTTGAACCACAGCAGGTAGACAGCCATCACCGTAGCGGCACCCAGCATGGCATAGGCAAACATATAGACAATGACATGAGGAGTGAACCACGGACTCTGCAAAGCGGGCATCAACGTCTTGTTGTGTATTTCGGGCCTAAAAATATTGATGCAGACAAACACCAAGGACAAGACGGAACTGAAACCGAGAATCCATTTGTACCTCCAACGACTGTAAGTGATGATTCCTGCCAATGGAAGAAAGAATGAATACCACAAACGCGTCTCCCCCATCGTCCGCATCGGAGGACGCTCCAAAGAAATCCACATGCCGACAATGAAGCTGAAAAAGACAGCCAAGCCCAGACAAGTCAAAGTGTATACCACTACCGGACGTTTACCACGCCATGCAGCGAAAGCTCCCAATCCCCAGAAAAGTAAAGCGACAATGGCAAACAGAGCAAAATAATCCCAACTCATACCGTCTCCTCCTTTCTTTCTTCTGTTCCTTTCGGTGCATTGACAAACAAGCAGACTGCCCCCAGCACCATCATTATGATGCCGGCATATACAGCCGGAAGCCAGGGATCGCGTACCAGTTCAAAAACACTGACATCACTCCACCGTCCTTTCGTTTCGTCATAGCTTAATTGATAAATGTTCCATCCGAATATCTTCAAAGGACGGTTCACTTCGATTGTGTCTTCCACTACCTCTCCTGACTGCGTATAAACCGTTACAGCAGAAACAAATCGCTGCGGCTCACGTTCGGGCATCACCAGACTGGTCTGTTCCGACAAGCGCAATGCCTTATAAGGAAACATGAAACTACCGCAACTCACCCATCCCTCCTTCGACTGTCCGGAGGTAGCATTCACCGCCTTCAGATAAACAGCATAGGTAGCTCCCATCGAATGGAATTCGGTAAACTTCAAGGTATCTTCCGCAGCTACAGAGGCAGCCATCGGAATGGATTGAAGGATAGAGATGTCCCAATCCAGCAACCTCCCCCGTTCTACCTTCTCTTCCAACAGCAAATGTTCCGGCACATCCTTCGGCAGTGCCTGCCCGGTCTCATTATTTATCAGCATCAGCTTGGGAGGGTATTCATGTATGGTGAATTCTTTCAGTTCAATGGCAAGCGGAAGCTCCGTCAGCTTGCCATCCTCATTCGTGGCACGCCATTCAGTCTTGCCCAATTGGGTAATCATTCTCAGTCGTTGCATATCTGCATTGCCCAGCGTTGCCGTCAAGAGGGCGACAAACAAGCCGACATGATTCAGCAGAAAAGGAATCTTACGCAATTTTAAAGGAATACATACACGGAGAATGGTCAGTCCCAAGACAGTAACCAGCCAGATATAAAGCAACACGAACGGCCAGAAAGAAAGCATCTTCGAAAAGCCGATGACATCTGCCGAAGGCTGGGTAGAAGGAACCTGCCGCACCAATCCCATAACGACAGTGACAACCGCCACACATACCAGGGAAGAAACTGCAGCCGTATAATGACTGAGCCATCCGAAACAGTACACCCGTCTACGAAATCCATGCATGCATGCCAACAATAGCAGGAACAACACCAGAACGATGACATTGACCGGCCACGCAAACAAGCCCCAACGAATATCTCCAACGCTCCACTGCAACAGCAAGCCCGTGACGAACAGTCCTGCCCCACAGATAAAACCTTCCTTATACCTCCACGGTTTCTTCCACATCTTCTGATTTACGATTTGACGATGTACGATGTACGATTGGAGTTAGATTGTTGATAGAGTCAATCCGGGATGTACATATCGGGGAGTAATCCCAATCGTACATCGTAAATCGTCCAATCGTAAATAAATTTATTTTAGTGCTAACCGGTTGTTGGCTTTGGCTTTTTCCAACCAAGCCGGTACGGTAGTCTTCAAGAATTTGTCCTTTGCAGCTCTTTCGGCATCCATATCGAGGCCGATATATTCCTGCGCCTTGTCTTTGGTAGAGATATCCGGCATGGGAACATTGTCCGTATATCCATGCTTTGCCAGCACTTTGGAGACAGCCAAACGCGCCTGCATAGCTCTATCCAAGCCGTGAGACAAGACACGCTGGATTTCCTGTGGTGCATGGAAAGCACCTCCGTGAGATGCCACACCGAAGTCCCAACGCCATTGCGCCTGGCGAATCAGTGCCAGCACTTCTTTCATCTGCTCTTCCGTAGCTCCCTTGTCCCAGGCAAATTTAGCTTCGATATGAGCTTTGGCAAGTTCCTGTTCAAGGCGGTTGCGGATTTCATTGGCCTTGCGCTGGCGTTCGTAGACATTGTTGCGCAAAGTCTCCTCACTTTCGCGATGGCAGGTTTGGCAGGTACGGTCTATCATAGCCAACGGACTTTGTATATGGTGGTCGCTGAACTTCACGCCACCTTCACTCTTATAGGGCATGTGGCAGTCCGCACACGATACGCCACGCTGACCGTGAATGCCCATCCGGGCTATTTCAAAATCGGGGTGTTGCGCTTTCAGGATGGGGGTACGGCTCAACTTATGTATATAGTCGTAGAAACCGGCCTCATCATAATAGGCTTCCATGTCTTCCACCGTAAAACCTTTGTCCCAGGGGAAAGTCAGGTACTTGCCGTCACCCTTGAAGTAATATTCCACGTGGCACTGTGCACATACCAGCGAGCGCATCTCCTGCGGAGTGGCCTCGGTAATATCCTTGCCCTGACGTTCAAAAGCTTCTATCAGAGCCGGACGGCTGATATGCAGATTCATATTTTCCGGTTCGTGGCAGTCCGCACAACCAATCGGATTTACAATTTCACCACCCAAAGCGCCCCACTTATTATTATAGAAAGCATCCACACCGATGGCTTCCATCATACGGGGGACATCGGGACTCTTGCAAGTCCAGCAAGTGGACGGTTGCGGACCATCTGCATCAGTGGCAGGCGCACCGGTACGCAGGGTTGCCGTAATATCCTCGATGGCATGCATGTGTCCGCGCGGAGTGGAATAGTCTTTGGAGAAGGCATATCCAGCCCAAAGTATCACCATTTCGGGACGCTGTTCCAATACATCCACAGCCACATTTCCATTGAATTCACTCTGGAAGTCGGTCTTGGCGGTTTCAGTCCACGTCTGATACTCACGTGGAAAGTCACTCTTGAAGACTTCGTTGCGTGCCTCAATTCCTTCAATCACAGTTTTGCGGTTATTGAATACACTTGCCAGCTCGGCCCTGCGCTCCATCAAGGCAGAAACGCATAGACCCAAGACAAATACAACGACCATTGAACCACCGAACAACAGCCATCCTTGCCATGATTTTAATCTCTTTTCCATATATATGAAGATTTATTGTTATTCAAGTTTCTCATGTCTTTGACCTGCTTTCAGTGAACAAATTGACAAGGCTACAAGGAGGGATAAACAGCCCTTTGTCTATATCTTGCTTTTTAAAGTGATTACAAGGAAAAGCCTTGTGTACTTGTTCACTGAAAGCAAGTTCTTGAACTTGCGAAACTTGAGTTGTCATTATTCCTTTATCAGTTTCTGCAACCACTCCGGTACGGGAGATTCCGGATAGGGTACCAGTGCAGCGGGCGTGGACGAGAGGCTGTTCATTCCACCATGAGGCACATCACGGTGGCAGTCCCAGCATGCCTTTCCGTCGCCGATGAGGGTCATCATGTAGTCTATCCTGCCGACATCCACAAACTCGTTGGTCAGTTGCGTATGGCAACGGATGCAATTATTCATAATGACCTGCGCACTGGCTTCCTCGGCTTGGATGGCCTGCGGTTCGCTTTTAGTGAGAAAGGCACCTACGTGCTTCATGCCGTCCATTCCCTTAAACATCCATTTCTTTACCATATTCTCATGAGGGACATGGCAATCGTTGCAAGTGGCATCCCGGCTGTGGGAGCTGTGCATCCAGGTTGCATAATAGGGAGCCATGATGTGGCAGTTGACACATGCCGCAGGGTCATCTCCCAGATAAGTGTGCGCCCGGAGAAGATACATAAACAAGCCTCCGCTGCCGACGAGGACACCGCAAACAATGAGTGCCGTTACTTTCCACCTGTAGGATGGAAATAGTTTACTTATGATTGGTAACTTCGCCATAAAATGAATATTTTCAGCAAAAATAGGCAGTTACAATCTAAAAAAGTGTAATCATGATTACATTTTTCCATTTATTTTTCGGTATTTTTAATAAAGCATTCATTCTCACGCATACCTATATGAAGATGTCCACAAAACACGCACGCCTGCGCATCTTGTGGACATCTTCATCCTTTTATAAAACTGCCTGCTTTTTTTAAGCTGCTTTCTTTAATTGAACATTCACTTTTCTGCCACTCTTCCGGACCAATCTTCGAATCCAAAGATAATAGCCCGTCAACGGCAGGCTTGCGCCAATCAAAGCGGCCAGAAAGCTCAAGATGCGGGTGGCCCATCCTCCCCAACTGCCTACATGGACGGAGTATATCCAGCCACGGATTTTCCCGGAAGTGTCGGCATCCTTATATAAGGTAGTCCCGGTGATTTCACCATTACGGGGATTGAACGTATAGCGGTCGGCAGCACGACGGTTGCCCAACCGATTGAAGGAGACTGTAGCAGAGCCACGCGATACGGTTATCTGTTTATAATCAGGACTAAGCTCCTTCAGTTCTTCGTAAACCTTCTGCCAGTTTGCAAAAGGAGAGAAAGGCTTTCTTTCACGATTCTCGCCACCAGACCTGCCTTGAGCCCTATCTCCTCCGTGGGCAGCAGTTTGTGCCTGAGCACCATGTCCTCCACCCCCTTGCATGGTTTCCACTCCAAAAACTTTGTAGAAGCCGGTGCGATACCAGGAGAAAGACCATGTCAGTCCCGTAAGTGCCATCGCCAACAGAAAAATCAGCGTGTACATGCCGCCTGCCACATGCAGGTCGTACCAGAACCGGCGCCAACCTTTACCGGCAACAATCTTCAGACTGTTCTTTAAAGCCTTTTTTGTACGGGGCCACCAGATGACAACGCCTGACAGCAGCACAAAGACAAGCATCAGTGTGGCAGTGCCCACAATCATTTTCCCCCAGAAGATACTTCCATCGGGCTTCATGCTGTCCAACAGCCAGCGGTGCAGGCGGAACATGGTCATGAAAAACGGCGCACGCTCATACCGGCCCTTCACCTCACCCGTGTACTGGTCCACATAGACGGAGGCACGACGAGGTTTGGAAAGATTCACCTGCCAGGCACGTTCCGGATTGGACGATGCAGTGATACCCGTCACAGAGACACTATCCGGCAAAGTAGCGGCTACTTTTTCGGCCAACCGGCTCATGGGAAGCGGTGCCGGTCCGGCTTTTTCTACATAGTAGAGGTCGCGGCGGCAAAGCTCCATCACTTCCGTCTCGAATACCAGCATGGCACCGGAGAAGCAGATAAGGGTAATCAACAGTCCGAAGGGGACTGAAAGCCATAAATGTATCTTACTGAAAATTTTCTTCATAAGTATGTTCTCTTATTCATTTCATATCAGAACCTTTATTCCAGTTTACCTACACCGTTCAGTTGGGTTGCATTGACCACCAGCCCTTTGGTAGCTGTTGCATTGGCAGGGTCTACCTTATAGATGGCAGGATAGCCGGAAGAGGTAGTGACTGCCACATATGCGTTGCCATTTTCCATGTACGGGGTATTACCAAAGCCAGAGACATCGCTTGGAAGGCCGTTCACATAAGTCAAAGCTCCAGTGGAGGCATTGAAGACGGCAAGTTGGTTGGCAACCTTGTCTGATGCCGTAATTGCCTTATCATACATCAGCAGCAGGAAATAATTACCTGAAATATACCAAGTCCGCAAGAAAGAGGCGCCATTGGCTTTCTCTTCAAGATTATAGTAATAAGCGGCATCAAATTCTTCTGCTTTGGTATCGATGCGTACAACTCCAGCAGGCAATGTAGTCTGCTGACGCGAATCACTCATGGTCTTGGCATAGCTCGGAGAAAATACATATACATAGCCGTCGTCGGCAAGCCAGTTCATCTGGTAGTACTGTGAACGGTTACGTCCGGCAGCATAACTGATTTTGTCTGTAGTGATGACCTTATGAGAATTCAGTGTCTGATCACCAAAGATAGCGATATGGCATTCATTAGGATACTGGGTCCATTGCAATTCGTCCTTCTCATAGGCACCGCTACCCTGCCCGCCGGATTCTGTCTTTATTAAATCCTCATTACCGGAAAGCACCCACTTGTAGCTACCGTCTTCGTTCTTCTGCATGCAACCATACTGGCTAAGCCCCATGGGAATGGCTGCTGCATAAACCTTACTGCCCACTTGTTCTATACCGGCCAGTGTTACGTATTCACCATTTTCAAGGAAATTTTCGGCAAGAAATGGAGTATCCTTTGTTACCGAGTTCTTTGTATAAGTCTGTTTCTCGACATCCAGATAGGAAATCAAAAAAGATTGGGGAGTATATCCATTTGCATCATTCAGTTCCGTAGGGCCGTCGCCGGTAGAAGTCGTCATTATAAATTGGTCATAATAGCCGTAGGTAGTGAAACGATTGACGTTATACTCCTGGCTACGTTTTTCCAGTTCACCGTTTGTATTCATAATGAACGACTGGGTAGTGCCTGCATTTCCCTGGTGATAGTTCAAGGCATACAGATATTTGTTTCCGTAGAACACCCAGTAAGTAGCCCCATCGTTCACAAGGCCATTGCCGGCAGCAGTAATTTCACCGCTTTCCAGTGACTCGGCTGTCAGCAGGACAGGAACGGAGCTACCTGAAACTGTAGCCGTGGCAGCTATCACATAGTTACCCTTTGAACCGGAACCGGAGCCGGAACCCGGTTCGTCTGTGTCTGTACAAGAAATTAAAGCCATTCCGGTCATTGCCATTGCCAAGAGGCCGGACAAAAGATAATTCTTCTTCATTTGTTCTTCTTATTAATTACACCTATTAAAACCATTATATTTATTAATCACCAAAATGTACACGTACCTTGCCATAGAACGCACGCCCGGCTTTCTGAAGACTGAAATTGTCGTACAAATCCTCGTTCGTGAAGTTGCGGCATTCAAACGAGATATTATAGCGGCCATTCTTCAGACTATAGCTCAATGTCAGGTTATGGGAGAACTGGTCGGGTACCATGAAATCCTTGTTCTTGCTACCGATGGCCTGCGAATAGTAGGAGAAGCTGTGCATGTACTGGTTGTCGTAAGTCACGGACAGCATATTCCCTTTCTTCCAGAGGTCGCGCCAATAGAAGTTTACGTCAAAATCAGCAAACTGATAGGGCACATTGGGAATGCGTGCCTTGTAACCGAGATTTTCCACAGAGTTGCCGGTACTGCCGATTTGCATCTTCTCATTGTCACGCACATTCATCTGCGTGAAGTTGCCGCCCACACTCAGCCAGCGTCCGAAGCCATAGCGTGCCGATACATTGTATCCCTTCGTCAGCACCTTGCCGTAGTTGGTATAAGTGGCCCCTTCTTTTCCTCCGCTCAAGTCCTGGATATTGCGCTGGATATAATCCTTCGTATTGCGGTATACCACACCGCCTTCCACGTAGACGGAATGTTTTCCAAAACTCCGGGAATAACTCAGGTTCAAGTTGATGTTGTCACTTTTCTCGGGACGGATGCCGATGTCTCCACTCTCCAGGTCTTCGTCACCAAACATCTCTTCGATAGTGGGCAGGCGGTAAGCTTTTTCATAAGAGAGCTTCGCCTGCAAGCCGGGCAGGATGAAGTAGGTTCCGGCAGCACCATATCCCCAAGAGTCTACCGTACGGCTGGTGCGTACATAATTACTACCGGTATCATCCTCGGCCATAGGTCCTGCCACATACTGGCGGTAGTATTTGCCGAATGCCGAGAAGTTCCACTTTTCGGAAGGCATCAGGCGGTATGACAAACCGGAGATATTCTTGCGGGTCTGCTTGGCAATGGCATCCGTCTGTTCTTCCACCGCCAACAGTGAAGTATTATCACGCTGGAATGCACTCAACACATGATTGAAAGTCAGCATGTGGACTCTGGCAATGCGGTAATTCAAGGTCAATGTACCGTTCCAATTGTCATTATCGGCACGGGAATACTGGCGGGACTGTTCGCCGGGACTGTTCAGCGGATGTTTCTCACCAAGCCAGTTGTATTCATAGCGGGCAGTATCCACATTCGTAGTGGCATTGCGATTGTAGTTGGCTGTCAACACCATATCCAGCCCCTTGATTATCAAGTTGCGTTTGCTGTATTCCATCGAAGGCATTAGTGAATGGCCGAAGCGGTGCTTTTCTCCGAAGACTGTCTTCTGGCGTACACCGGTCTGTATGTCCTTGTACATGTGCGAATAGGTGAAACCGAACATCAGCCGGTCTGCCCAACTTTTGTCCACAATACCCGCTTTGGCCACAATGGCTTCGTTGTGGTAAGTATCATTGAAACGCTTCACGCGCACCTTCTCACTTTCGTTGAAACTGCCCGTCTCAAAATCCTTTACCGGCGCATCTACATGATAATCGTTGTCCGAGTAGTTTTGAAAGGCATTGATTTCATAGCTGAAACCGTTCTTGAAAGTCTGTCCGAAGTTAACGTATGAGCGGTGGGTATTGAACGAGCCGTAAGAATAAGAAGCATCCAGGAACCAGTTCCGGCGTTTCTTGTTGGTAACAATATTGATGACACCGCCAATGGCATCCGTACCGAAGCCCACGGGAACTACACCCTTATATACCTCTATACGGTCGGCAAAGCTCACCGGAATATTGTTCAGGCTGAAGGAGCTTCCCACACCTTCCTGCGGCACACCGTCAATGAACACCTTGACGTGCTTTCCGCTAAAACCGTCCAGCATCAACTGCATGTCCGAACCTACCCCACCCGACTCACGGAGTTTCATGCCCGGAGCCTTGGTCAAGGCATCGCTCAGATTCTTCGTGGTGTTCTGGAGTTCCTTTGTATCGACTGCCACAGCATTGAATGCCGACCTCTTCACCCGGCTTACTCCGGTAGAAACGATAGTCACCTCGTCCAGCTGTTGCGTTTCAGGAGCGATGGTTATGTTCAGCTTCATCCGCTCATCATTGACCAGTTTCACCTTTTTCTCCACCTTTGTATAACCTACGGCAGACACCACCAGCGTATAGTCGCCGGCAGGCGCCTTGATGTGATAGAGGCCTTCCTGATTCGTGGTTCCTCCATAACTCGTCCCTTTCAGATAAACAGTCGCAAAATCCACCGTTTCTTTTTCCGTAGAAATGATTCTACCCGAAATCATCCCTCCTCTCCTCTGCGCATGTACAGACAGAGAAGCCAACAGAAGGAAAAACAGCAGCGAGAATTTAAGTGTATATGCTTTCAATTTTATAATAATTATAATGTTGTTAATAAACCGGTGCAAAGGTCATTATTAACAGCCAGCTGTGCAATCGCTTATTGTAGGTAATTATATGGAGTGGATTTATCGTATATATCATATTACGCAATCACCATTGATGGGTATTATCAATAATAAATCTAAAAAAAGAGGAGCCGGGAAATGAAAAACCCCTATTTATAGGTATTGCCCAATATGCCTTTTTGTACGACCTTTGCTGCAAATTAAAACAAGACAACGGACAATAAATTATTAAAGTTTAAGTATGAAAATTGAAAAGATTGTAGCCCGTGAAATCCTTGATTCACGCGGCAATCCCACAGTAGAAGTGGACGTTATTCTGGAATGTGGTGTTATGGGACGCGCAGCAGTGCCTTCCGGTGCTTCTACCGGCGAGCACGAAGCGCTGGAACTTCGCGATGGCGACAAGCAACGCTACGGTGGTAAAGGTACACTAAAAGCAGTAGAAAACGTCAACAAGATAATCGCACCGGCACTGATTGGCTGGTCGTCACTGGAACAGCGTACCATCGACCACAAGATGCTTGAGTTGGACGGCACGCCTACCAAATCCAAGCTGGGTGCCAACGCCATTCTGGGTGTCTCACTGGCAGTAGCCAAAGCCGCCGCCAATTATCTCGATATACCTTTATACAGATATATCGGTGGAGTAAATACCTACGTAATGCCGGTCCCGATGATGAATATCATCAATGGAGGTTCACACAGCGACGCTCCTATCGCTTTCCAAGAATTTATGATTCGGCCGGTAGGCGCCTCTTCCTTCCGTGAAGGCCTGCGCATGGGAGCCGAAGTATTCCACGCCTTGAAAAAAGTGTTGCACGACCGCGGCCTCAGCACTGCTGTAGGCGACGAAGGCGGTTTTGCACCGGCACTGGCAGGAACAGAAGATGCGCTGGACTCCATCATGAGCGCCATCAAGGCTGCCGGCTACGAACCGGGCAAGGATGTGAAAATCGGTATGGACTGTGCCTCATCCGAGTTCTTTAAGAACGGTATCTATGACTACTCCATCTTTGAAGGCGAAAATGGCAAAAAACGTACTACCGACGAACAAATAGCTTACTTGGAAGATTTGATTAATAACTACCCGATTGACTCCATCGAGGATGGCATGAGCGAAAACGACTGGGAAGGCTGGAAAAAGTTGACCGAACGCATCGGCAACCGTTGCCAGCTGGTTGGCGACGACCTGTTCGTGACTAACGTGGAATTCCTTGAAAAAGGTATTGCCATGGGCTGCGCCAATTCCATCCTTATCAAAGTCAATCAAATCGGTTCACTCAGTGAAACGCTGGATGCTATCGAAATGGCACACCGCCACGGTTATACCACAGTGACTTCTCACCGTTCCGGCGAAACCGAGGACGCCACCATTGCAGACATTGCCGTTGCCACCAACAGCGGACAAATCAAGACCGGTTCTCTAAGCCGCTCCGACCGCATGGCGAAGTACAACCAACTATTGCGCATCGAAGAAGAACTGGGTAACCTTGCTGTCTATGGCTACAAAAGAATAAAATAACCCTTTGTAGTGAATAAGTCATAAAGAGGGAATAGCGTCTTTGGGAAAAGGCGCTATTTTTATTAAAGAATCGTCTATATCTTTGCAAAAGTCATCCCCTACTATCCTCTATAGGAAAGATTCTTTCCAAGATGGTAGCAGGTTAATGTTTCATTGACTAAAGACTATTCGTCCGACAGTCGTTACATTATCGTCCGACATATGTTTAATTATCGTCCGATAGCTGTTGGACGATAATTAAACATATGTCGGACGAATAGTTTTTAGTAAGCAAGAATATAAAATATAGCGGCGCAACAATCATTTGCTCCCAAAGCCTCCCTTTATTATTTACGGAGGCCTTCAAAAACAGTCCTCATTCACGGTTCATCAAACGATGCTCTGCCATCTGCTCGAACTTCGTGCCGGGACGTCCGTAATTGGCATACGGATGAATGGAGATGCCTCCGCGCGGGGTGAAGATACCCGTCACCTCAATATACTTAGGGTTCATCAAATGAATGAGGTCTTTCATTATGATGTTCACGCAATCCTCGTGGAAAGCACCATGATTGCGGAAGCTGAACAAGTAGAGTTTCAAACTCTTGCTCTCTACCATCTTGACATCGGGGATATAGCAAATACGGATTTCCGCAAAGTCCGGTTGCCCCGTGATGGGACAGAGGCTGGTGAATTCGGGGCAGTTGAAACGCACCCAGTAGTCATTGCCGGGATGCTTGTTATCAAATGCCTCCAATACTTCGGGGGCATAGTCCTGACGGTATTCTGTCTTTCTCCCCAAAAGGGAAAGTTGGTCTTTCAATTCTGTCATAGCCATATATTTTTAGTGATACAAGTGTGCCTCATTTAGTAGAAGCCAAAAACTTTTCCAATCCTTCTCTGCGCAACGTGCATGCCGGGCAGTGTCCACAACCGTCTCCCGGGATACCGTTATAACAAGTCAGCGTTTCGTGGCGTATAAGTTCGAGCACTCCAAGCTCGTCTGCCAGCGCCCAGGTCTCCGCTTTGTCAATCCACATCAACGGGGTGTGCAACACGAATTGCTCGTCCATAGCCAAGTTCAGCGTCACGTTAAGCGACTTGATGAAAGCATCCCGGCAATCGGGATAACCGCTGAAATCGGTCTGCGACACCCCCGTCACAATATGATTAATCCCCCGCTCGCGGGCGTAGACGGCGGCTATACTCAGGAAAAACAGATTGCGTCCCGGCACAAAAGTATTCGGAAAGCTGTCTGCCGGCTTCTCCTGGTCCATCTCCATGCCGGCATCTGTCAATGAGTTATGTCCCAGCCGGCCGATAAAGGAAACATCCATTACTTCGAACTCCACACCTGCCTTACGGGCAATGGCCCTCGCCAAGTCCACTTCCTTCTGATGTTTCTGTCCATACAGAAAACTCAGCGCATACACTTTCTTAAATTCACGTTTTGCCCAAAAGAGGCAAGTGGTCGAGTCCTGCCCGCCACTGAATACCACCAAAGCAGTGTCCCTATTCATCTTGTTAAAAGCCTCTCCCCTTGCCCTCCCCCGTAGGGAGGGAAACAGAGAGGGCATTGCTAATTATTTGTTTGACATAATAACTGATTTCCCCTCACTACGGGTAAGGGGCTTTAAATATCGCCTATTTTCCATACTTTATAGGAGATGCCTTCATCATAGACATCACTACCGTCTATCCGCTTAATAGCTTTTACCACACGGATAGTCACAGGCAGTATCAATACCTCGTACATGGACTTCAGCAGAATCTGGATACACATCATCACCAGCAACTCCCGCCATGCAATGATTCCTCCGAACGCAACCGGAAAGAAAATCAACGAGTCTGCCGTCTCACCAACCACCGTCGACCAAATGGCACGTGCGGAGAAATTACGCCCATTGCTTGCCAGTTTCATGCGGCTCATTACGTAGGCATTCAGAAAAGAGCCCACCAAGAATGCCGTCAGACTGGCTATGACAATACGGGGCGCCATTCCAAAAACGAAATTGAAATGCGCGGCACCATCCCAGAAAGGGGCGGCAGGCAACGCCACGGCTATCAGTCCCAGCATTACCACAAAAAAGTTCATGGCAAAACCGCTCCAGATAATCAGGCGGGCTTTACGAAAGCCCCAAACCTCGGCAATGCAATCGTTGATAATATAAGAAATCGGGAAGACCAGCAATCCGGCTGTTACGGTAATACCAAAAACCTGGATAACTTTAGTCTCAAGAAGATTGGCTGCAATCAAGCATACATTGAACAGAATGCCCAGCAACATAAAAGGTACAGATACTTTTTGTTTCATACTCCTGTTTTTTACGTGGTGTTCTAGAATACACGACCGCTATTCACGGCATCATACATTTTAAATCCGGTTGCAAAGGTACAACAAGTTTTGCAAATGAACAAACAACATATATTTTAACTAAAACTCAAGCAAGACAAAACTCCTTTTTTTTATTCGAAGTAATTACAGACAGTGCATATTTAGTTAACGAGACTTAAATAAGATTTTCCAAACCAAGAATATTATTTACAATAATTTTAAAATATATAAGCCAACAGCATATAAATCAATATATTAACTGATTTAGCACAAAATCAAAAACATGCAACCAAGTTTGTTCTCAAACAAGATTTCATTCACGCAAATTTCTTAAGCATATAAAATAATAGACAACATATTTTAATACATACGATTCTATATTTTAAATAATGAAAATTAGGATTATATTTGATAACAACAATCCGGAAGCTCTGGAAAGCACATTGATATTAACCAAGAATATACCATATTATATATAGTAACCTTAGAAAAACAATGAATGCCTATGATTTACCCGAAAGCCCCAAGACACTATTAGTGTCATCTTCTATTCAACCTATTTATTTTGAGATCCATTAGCTTAAACAAAAAACATCTATTATGAATGAAAATCGTAAACGAGGAACATCGAACAACAAAATCCTCACAGCAATTGCCATCGCCTCCCTATTTATAGGAAGCAGCAAAATCATGGCAATAGAGACCTATTCGGAAAATTCATTCGGAGTGACAGAACAGATGCAGGCACAAACAGCCCGCGGTATCATTGTCGACCAGAATGGAGAGCCTATCATCGGAGCAAGTATCTTGGAAAAAGGTACTACCAATGGAGTTACCACCGACTTATACGGTAAATTCTCGCTAAACGTAAAAAGAGGTGCCACCCTGGTCATTTCCTACATCGGTTATAAGACGCAGGAAGCCAAAGCAGATGCCAACATGAAAATCACCCTTACAGAAGATTCCGAACTACTGGATGAAGTAGTTGTTGTCGGTTACGGTGTACAGAAAAAGAAACTTGTCACCGGCGCCACTGTACAAGTGAAAGGAGAAGACATAGCCAAGCTGAACACTGTGGATGCCCTGGGCGCTTTGCAGAGCCAGTCACCGGGTGTCAACATCACGCAAAACAACGGCTTCCTGGGTTCGGGCTTTAAGGTGAATATCCGCGGTATCGGTACTACCGGAACCTTCTCCCCGCTTTATGTGGTAGATGGAGTTGCCAACGGTAGCATCGACGGACTGAACCCGAGTGACATTGAATCTTTGGACGTCTTGAAGGATGCCGCTTCTGCCGCCATCTATGGTGCGCGTGCTGCCAACGGCGTTATCCTGATTACCACCAAACGAGGTAAAACCGGCGTTGCCGAAGTCAGTTACGACGGCTATGTCGGCGTGCAGAACCTCTACAAAATCCCTACTATCCTCAATGCCCAAGAGTACATGATGATGCAGGATGAAGGCCGTGTAATGGACGGATTGAGTCCGTACAACTGGGCGACCTATATTCCGGAAAGGGATTTGCAGGCCATACAGAACGGAACATGGAAAGGGACAAACTGGCTGAAGGAAGTGCTGAATGAAGATGCATTGGTACAGAACCACGCAGTCAACATCACCGGAGGAACAGACCGTTCCAGATATGCCATAGGTATTTCATACACCAACCAAGAAGCCACCATGGGAGTTCCCGGCGAATTTCCAGAAATGAACCGCTACAACTTCCGCGTCAACTCGGACCACGTAGTTATGAAAAAAGGCAATCTTGACTTCCTGAAAGTGGGCGAAACCATCAACTACAAATATTCGCAAACGCAAGGTTCATTCGGAACCGGCGGCATTTATTGGAACGGAGTGCACAATATGCTCATCATGAGCCCGTTGATGCACCCTTACAATTCAGACGGGGGCTACTACCTCTATGCAGACCAGGAAAAGGATAACTACAAATGGGATATCTCCAACGGAGCCAATAAAAACCCGATAGCTTATCTGGACTACTATATGAACCAGAACCTAAGCAAGTCCCATTACATGCAGAGCAGCTTCTATGCAGAACTGCAACCCATCAAGAACCTGCGTATCAAGAGCCAGTTCGGTTACATCATGGGAGCCTCCAGTTATCGTTCCTATTTGCCGAGATTCGATTATCTGAGTGCGTCACTCAACAACGCAGAAGACAAGGTTACCCAATCCATGTCTATGTATAACCGTTGGTCATGGGACAATACAGCCAACTACATCTTCAATATCGATGACCACAACATCGACGTCCTGGTAGGTCAGAGTATTGAAAAATGGGGTATGGGAGAAGAAATGAGCGGTTCAGCCATAGGCTCAAACTTCTATGATTTCAAGCACGCTTATTTGTCCAATGTTCCATTGACCGCCAACAGTGTGTCCTCCTTGACTGGCAAGCCTAACGGGGAAGGTTCCATCGCCTCCTTCTTCGGACGTGTCAACTACAACTATCAGGAGAAATACATGGCTTCTGTCATCATGCGTGCGGACGGTTCCTCCACTTTTGCCCGCGGACACCGCTGGGGCTACTTCCCTTCAGTATCCGCCGGATGGGTTATCAGCAACGAGTCCTTCATGTCAGGAATCAAATGGCTGGACTTCTTAAAGCTACGCGCTTCCTGGGGGCAAAACGGTAACTGTAATGTATCTACTTTCCAATATCTTTCACTGATAACTTCCAACAACGGATATGGCGGTTATACGTTCGGCGACTCCATGGACCTCATCAGTACCGGTTCATACGCCTACCGACTGACCAACCCGGACCTTACCTGGGAAACACAGGAGCAATTGAATTTCGGTATCGATGCACGCTTCTTGAACAACCGCCTGGGCTTTGAATTCGACTGGTATAACAAAAATACCAGAGACTGGCTGGTTACGGCTCCGGTACTCTCTTCCTTCGGTGCCAATGCAGTGTCCGTCAATGGCGGTAATGTAAAAAACACGGGTATTGAAGTAGGACTCCACTGGAACGACAACATCAGAAAGGATTTCCAATATGGAGCCAACCTGACCCTTGCTCACAACAAGAATGAAGTGACCAAGATTGCCAACAAAGACGGAATCATCCACGGTAGCGGCAGCGTTCTGTGGGAAGGAGCCGAAGAGTGCTTCCGTGCTGAAGTAGGCAAACCCATCGGCTACTTCTACGGCTACAAGAGTAACGGCATATTCCAGAACCAGGAACAGATAGACAACTACAAAGGTCCGAAACTGAATGGCGACAAGACACAGCCGGGTGACGTAATCTGGGCAGACACCGACAATAGCGGTACGCTCGATGCCAATGACCGTACTATGATAGGTAACCCGAATCCCGACCTGACAATGGGACTTTCCCTGAATGCCAGCTGGAAGGCCATTGACTTCTCAATCACTACTTACGGTGCATTCGGCCAGCAGATTCTGAAGTGTTATCGTGACTTCTCCTCCTCACCCTTGAATAACTATACAGCAGAGATATTCCAACGCTGGCACGGCGAAGGTACGTCCGACAAGTTCCCGAGACTGTCCAGCGCTTCCAGCTCCAACTGGAACAGAGTATCAGACATTTATATCGAAGATGGAGACTATCTCAAGATAAAGAACATCACTGTGGGGTTCGACTTCAAGAAAGCATTCAAAAAGTTACCGGTACAACAGCTGCGTCTGTATCTGACCGCACAGAACCTCTTTACCTTCACCGGCTATTCCGGTATGGACCCGGAAATCGGTTACGGCGGCGACGATTATGGTTGGGCATCAGGCATCGACCTGGGCTACTACCCCAGTGCACGTACCTATATGATAGGCTTAAATGTAAAATTCTAATTAACCGAAGAAATTATGAAAAAGATATTATTCATAGCATCAGCAATACTGATTCTTCTTTCAGGATGCGAAAACTTCCTCGATTCGGAACTTCTGACCGAAAAGACAACCGCCAACTTCCCGGAGACAGAAAAGGATGCCCAAGAGATGGTGACGGCCATATACGCCCATCTGTTGTTTGAAAGTCCTGAAACCTCTTCCCAGTATTACATTGCCCAGTTGGCAGGTGACGACTGTCTGGGAGGCAACCTCTCCTACTCCAACAACTGTGCCACCAACTTCCTTATGTACAGTGGCAATCTGAATACATTTGCCGGCATCTGGGACCGTTGCTACACCCTTATCAACCGTGCCAACAATGCCATCAACACAATGGAGAACGTGAAATCATGGTCCAGCGAGAGCGAACGCAACCGGCTTTTCGGTGAGTCCTACTTCCTGCGTGCCATGGCTTATTATGAACTGGCACAAGTTTTTGGCGGAGTTCCTTTACGCACCACACTGGAAAGCACCAACCTGCCGCGTGCATCCGTAGACGAAATCTACGCCCAGATTGCAGCAGACTTGAAAAATGCTATCGAAATGATGCCCGCAAAGATTTATCCGAAAGGCTCAGACATGACCGGACACGCTACAAAATATGCCGCCGAAGCCATGATGGCACGTGTATTCCTTTTCTATACCGGACGCTACGAAAAAACCGAGCTTCCCAACGGAACTACCAAAGAGGAGGTCATCTCTTGGATAGATGACTGTGTAAACAACTCCGGTCATAAACTGGTGTCCGACCAACGCAACATTTGGGCCTATACCAACGATGCTACCGAAGACAATACCGAAGGGTTCCGTTACCAATACGTCATCAACCATAACTTGAAATGGGAAGGAAACAGTTCCGACGAAACTTTGTTCGCCAACAAGCATAACCTGAAATCCGACTGGACCTATACTTGGTTCTCCAACACTTGCGCGCAATTCTATTCACCGTCTGCCGACAACTATTCCAACAAAGACAGTTATCCCTTCGGCACCGGTTGGGGAGCTGGCCCCGTATCTCCGGCTATGGTCAACGAATGGAAAGACTGGGCCGCCAAGCAGACCTATACGGACGGTTACAAGGAGGATCCCCGTCTGACCGGTTCCATATGGTCGTACAAAGCACTTGATCCGAATGTTGCCGGCAATGTGCTGATGGACTGCACCATGGACGAGGGTGAACCGGAATATACCGTATCCTATCGTTACTATGAACAAACCGGCTATTTCCAGAAAAAATACATCAATATCAATTCCTACAATGAAGGCAAAATCGAACCTTTCGGCAAGCAGATGTTCCCCGGAATATCTTCGCAGACATCCCAACAGCTACTCCAAATTGCCGACTTGATTCATATCCGTTTTGCCGACGTCCTGCTCATGCAGTCCGAGCTGAAACAAGACGCTACGGGTCTGAACAAGGTACGTGCCCGCTCCCACTTGGCTCCGGTTGCCTACTCTCTGGAAGCCATCAAGCAGGAACGCCGCTGGGAACTTGCATTCGAGTCCATCCGCTGGTGGGATATCCTTCGCTGGTCGGGTCCTTCGCTTGAGGAAGCCGGTGACATACTCAACAAACAGACCGGGTTCAATATAATAAATGCCGCTACGGTGGTACCGATGGTCAAATTCGACTATAAGAAACGCCTACAGGCAACCCAAGGCTACTGGCCCATTCCGCAAGACGAAATCGACATCTCCAATGGAGTCCTTGAGCAGAATCCAGGCTGGGATGCATCTGCCCAGTTCTCGGATTGGAACAATATGTAAGAGTATTAACCTATAAATAAAGACAATATGAAAGTAACAAAAATATTGATAGCAATGCTTGCTTCAGCCTTCATCGTTACTGCATGCGATCCTATCGAAGACGAAGACTTGCGAGACAAATATGTGACTGATGCCGGTACACCCATAACCAAAGAGGCATTACAAGCCGCCATATCCATTACCCAACCCTTCCCCAACCAAGACGGAGTAGTGGAAGGCGACCAGTATATAGCCCTGAAAAATTCCCGCCCGGACATTGGCGGTTCATGGCACATAGAATGGGGGGGCGAAGGAAGTAAACAAAGTAAGACTCTGGTCACGGACAACGCTACGGTCATCATGGAGTCCAATGCGGACTATTCCATCTACTATATGGGCATTTCCGCCAATCAGATTATCAAGACAGAGCCGGTTGTAGTGACTGTGACCAATGTATTCGACGATTGGTCCACTTACTTCACCGGTGCAACCGACAAGAGTGACAAATCTGCCAAGAAGACCTGGAAAT
Organism: Bacteroides sp. AF39-16AC; assembly: GCF_003602735.1. Classification (NCBI taxonomy): domain Bacteria; kingdom Pseudomonadati; phylum Bacteroidota; class Bacteroidia; order Bacteroidales; family Bacteroidaceae; genus Bacteroides; species Bacteroides sp. AF39-16AC. Next base: position 39,073 of record NZ_QTLN01000023.1, read on the forward strand.
TCCGTGAAGTCAGCTGGGGTTCCGTCTGCAATATGGGGGCTCATGGAGGCTGGAAATATACCAGTGCAGGCTATACTCCCGAATCAAATTTTGCCTGGTGGGCCAATGTCACTGCCGCCGAAGCGGGAGACCAGTCCATGGTATTCGAATTCGACGGAAACAAGATGAAAACCTATGATGCCAGCGGAAACCTGAAGGCAGAAGGTACTTTCTCCTTCACACACGAAAAACCGGAAGACGGAGTACTGGGTGAACTGATAACAAGTATCCCCACCATCGGAGGAAATTATGACGACAACGGACAAAGCGTAGGCAGCAACAAATTTTGGCTGCTGACACTGGATGAGAACTATATCACAATCTATCATCCCGGCAAGTATAGCGGTGGTGTGGATTGGGACGACAGCGGCTGGTATGCTTATTTCAAGACTGAAGCAGAAACCGATTCTGAATAATATGCACTCTCTATGAAAAGGAAACTGCTATTTATAATAGCTACTGTCTTTCTAGTAGCCGCATGTCACAATGACGACTACATGCCCGGACTGCCAGCTCCGGGAAATGAAGACAACGAGACCGAAATGGCCGAGCAGGTTGCAGGCCGGGTTGCATTGGGCTACGTCACTTATTATGGCACATCCATACCCGATGCCAAATACCTGACCCACATAAACTACGCTTTTGCAGAATTATATGTTAAAAACGGAATTTATGAAAAGTTTGGCCTGCAAGGTGATAAATCCCGTTTTGATAAGGTAAAGAAAATAAAGAGCCAGTATCCACATGTGAAGATATTACTCTCTTTTACCAATAGCGTTTCCAATACTGACAATTCCCAGGACGGAGGTTTCTCCGCCCTGGCGAAGAGTCCGGAAATGCGCAAGCAATTCGCACAAGACTGCAAAGCCTTTGTTTCGAGTGAGGGCATAGACGGTATTGACATTGACTGGGAATTTCCCGGTATGACCTTCGGCAGCAATGCCTATGACGAGTTGGTAGATGTGGAAAACTTCACCCTATTGATGAAAGACCTGCGTGCAGCGTTGGGGCAGTCCACCCTATTGACCTATGCAGGTTATTGCATGGACAAGCGTCCCCAAGGCGAAGGCTATAAATATATTGATGTAAAGGCCGTAGACCCGTATGTAGATTTCGTCAATATCATGGCCTATGATCTGGTTGATGCCCCCCAGCATCAATCAGCATTGAACAAGCCAAGTAATTACTGGGACTGCCAGCGTTCCGTAGACGAATACCTGAATGCAGGGGTATCTGCCGACAAATTAGTGTTGGGAATTCCGTTCTACGGAAGAGCCGATTTCAATGCCGGCGGCAGCATCAATTATCGGGATATTCTCAACCTGAGTAAGGATGACGGCTATGTCATCGAAAATTGGGATACAGAAGGCAATGTCCCCTATGTCACCAAAAACGGCAGTTTCTACTGTGGTTACGACAATCCCCGCAGTATTGCCGCAAAAGGTGAATGGATATTAAAAAATGGCATGAAAGGCATGATGTTCTGGGATTATGAAGGTGACGACACCATGGGAACCCTACGCAAAGCGCTATGGAATGCCGTCATGAAAAAATAAGTAACTTAACACACATCCTCAGGAGGTTATTCCGGAAATTAGGGTAAGGGTAATTTTGCATACGATCTTCATTCAAGGCAAGAATACTGACGGAATAACCTCCTTTCTTCCTCCAAGACTACAAAACCTTTTTTCATTTAAGTTGTTGAAAGCACATTCATCAAAACCTAACTTAAATGAAAACAATCTTAAAAGCAATGTTTCTGTTGTGCGTAACCGGACTTCCCTTGTCCACTATCCATGCACAAAAAAAAGAGATTATCGATGACGAAGCTCCAAACGGCATTGTCATAGTTACCATCGACAAAGCGGGCGACGAGATTATCCGCATCATGAATGAGTCACAATTGCCTTACATCCATGACCCGAAAGCTCCCCGCTTCTTATTGATGGACAAACAAGGCAAATTCGCCCTGGGTATCGGAGGGTATGTCCGTGCCACCGGCGAGTATGATTTTGGAGGTATTGTGGATGACATCGACTTTGTTCCTGCCAACATTCCAAGCAGTAGTAAAATCAAAAATCAATTTCAGATGGATGCCAGTACGGCTACTATCTTTCTGAAATTGGTCGGACACACCCGGCTATTGGGTGACTTCACAGTCTATACAGCCGGAAATTTCCGAGGAGGAGACAAAACATTCCAGCTACGGAATGCTTATATGTCATTCCGAAATATAACGGTGGGATATACTTACGGCGGTTTCATGGACTTAGGCGCCCTCCCCTCCACCATTGACTTCCAGGGGCCCAACGGTGCCACGTTCTACCGCGCTACACAATTGTCATATACTTATAAAGGGCTGAAAGACTTTCGTTTCCAAGCTTCCATCGAGGCGCCTGCCGTTGACGGCACAACAAGCAGCCAATTCGAAATTGCCCAGCAACGCATGCCGGACTTCACAGCTTCGGCACAATACAGTTGGAACAGCAGCAGTCATCTGCGTGTAGGAGGTATCATCCGCAGCATGACATATACCAGCACGGAAAGGGACAAGGCTTCCAGCGTCACCGGATACGGTGTACAAGCCTCAACGACCTTTAACCTCGGTAAAAAATGGCAGGCATTCGGACAAATCAACTATGGTAAAGGTATCGGGCAATACCTGAATGACATCAGTAATCTGAACGTCGATATTGTCCCCAATCCCGAAAAGGAAGGCAAAATGCAGGCATTGCCCATGCTGGGCTGGTATGCAGGTCTACAATATAACATTTCTCCAAAGGTATTCCTTTCAAGCACTTACAGCATGTCCCGCCTTTACTCTGAAGACGGTTATCCCAACGACCTGCCAAGTACCTACCGCTACGGACAGTATTTCGTAGCCAACGTATTCTGGAACGTAACCCCGAACATGCAGGTAGGCGCTGAATATCTGCGTGGCTGGCGCACCAACTTCGACAATTCCACCAACCATGCCAACCGTATGAACCTGCTTGTACAGTATTCTTTCTAATCCAATATAAAATAAGAAAGAAGCCGCCTCAAATCGATATTTGAGACGGCTTCTTAATATATAAAGGTAGGATTGTGAAATCAGAACTTATAGTCAACACCAAGACCAAACACTTTATTAGTACGGCTATAAACATTCTTGGTGGTTTCACTTATCTTCTTTGTATAATCATCATAGTTTGTCCAAAAATAGGCTATATTCATAGTCAAATGCTTTGTCATTTTGATGGCAGCACCAAACCCCAGTGAATAAGAGTCACATGAAAAACTTATATCACTCTGAAAATCATCAGCCAAGCCATAATCTGTACGCTGATAACCACCACTGATGGTCAGCTGTTTAGCTATATCCCATTCTGCACCAATCAAAATTTCATGTGTGCCATGCTTCAACGCTTTCTGCTTATCATTGGCCATCCCTGCCGCTTTATCAAAAAAATGGTGATATTCCAGCGTTGCACGAAGCGTAGGAAGGAATTCATAACCAACAGCTGCAGTCAATAATGCAGGGATATCACTCGGAGTATTCACACCATCCTTATAGTCAGCCAAAGGATTCCCTTCATCTCCCATAGCAGTTCCCATTGCACGCACTTCAGCTTTTTTGGTTTTATTTTCGAGATTAAGACTTGTCATAAACTCGTACTTCAACCCAATATTCCATTTGCCCAACTTCACATCAGCTCCCAAGATAGGGGTCAATCCCCAGCCGGTCTGGTCGCAGTCTAAATCGATACCAACCAATTCCATGCCACCATAAGTAGGAATATTACTGTGTGCTGTTGCAGTCAGAAATCCTTCATACCCACCGGTAAAATAATTCATACGTCCACCGGCAAACACACCTAACCAATCATTAACTTGATACGACAACCCCAATTGCACACCATAAATAAACTGGCTTCCATCCATTGCACTATTGATAGAATACATATTGGGAGTGATTTGACCACCCGAAATAGTATGGACTTGTCCCATCACCATTGAATCGAACATACCCAAACCATCATCAAACGATGCCTTACCACCACCACCTACAACAGCAAAGCTACCAGAAATAGTCCAGTCTCCTTTTTTATATGCACCTTGAAAACTAGGAATGAAAGGAGCAGAAGCTTTTCCTTTATAATAACGTGTATTCCCATCTTCAATAAACAAGGGAAATGTCGCCTTTATGTTACGAGTCTGATAAGCACTTTGTCCATTCAAAGACAAATAGAGACCATCTTCCGGCAAGAAGGCCAAACCGGCCGGATTAGAATAGACACCGTCAATATCAATGGAAGCACCACGCGCTAACATTCTAAGAAAAGATACATGCTGATTTGTATTTGTTAGGATACCACCCGCAAAAGTTGGAATTGAAACGATTAACATCGCAATGCCAATCAACGAAAATTTTCTCATCTAAATCTTTTTTAATTGTTTTCGGGCGCAAAGGTACAATAATATTGCACATAAAAAATAGTTTTGTGCATAAAGTTATCCTAATATAATACTTTCATTGAAATACCAAATAGTTTCTGATGAAACAAATGGAAATAATTATCATTTTATGAATCCTTCCGGCCACTGAACCATATCAACTTTCCACTTGTTATCTCCCTATAATTATGTAACATTTAAAAAACAACAAATCTCATGGCATACACTATCGCATTTTTTGGCAGCAAACCTTATGATGAAGCGTCTTTCAACGAAAAAAACAAGGAATATGGTTTTGAGCTCCGCTACTATAAAGGGCATCTTAACAAGCACAACGTTATTTTAACCCAAGGAGTAGATGCAGTCTGTATTTTCGTGAACGACACGGCCGATACCGAAGTTATCCGTCTGATGGCAGACAACGGCGTGAAATTATTGGCGTTGCGCTGCGCCGGCTACAACAATGTAGATTTAAAGGCAGCTGCCGACTGTGGCATTACCGTAGTGCGTGTCCCTGCTTACTCCCCTTATGCCGTAGCAGAATATACCGTTGCCCTGATGTTATCCCTCAACCGTAAAATTCCACGTGCCACCTGGCGGACACGAGACGGAAACTTCTCGCTGCACGGACTTCTGGGCTTCGACATGTACGGAAAAACTGCAGGCATCATCGGCACGGGAAAAATAGCCAAGAAACTGATATGTATCCTGCGTGGATTCGGCATGAATATTCTTGCCTACGACCTCTATCCCGACTATAATTTCGCCCGTGAACATCAAGTGGTATATACCAGCCTGGATGAGCTATATCACAATTCGGATATCATCTCCCTGCACTGCCCGCTGACTGAACAGACCAAATATCTCATCAACGACTATTCCATCAGTAAAATGAAGGACGGAGTAATGATTATCAATACCGGACGTGGACAACTCATCCATACCAACGCCCTGATTGAAGGACTAAAAAACAAGAAAATCGGCTCTGCCGGCCTGGATGTGTACGAAGAGGAAAGCGAATACTTCTATGAAGACCAATCGGACAAAATCATTGATGACGATACCCTGGCGCGGCTACTGTCCTTCAATAATGTCATCGTCACTTCGCACCAGGCCTTTTTCACACGCGAGGCACTGGCAAACATTGCTTCGACAACCTTGCAGAACATCAAAGATTTTATGAACCATAAGCCACTGGAGAACGAGGTCAAGGCATAGTCCCCACTCATTTATAAATTCTTAGACATCGGTTTTTAAACTTTATAGCTTTCCAAAGCGTTACTAGTACATAAACCATTTTAAGAAAAGGAATAAATTATGAAAAAAGTTATAGACAAATCAGACAGCAGAGGTCATTCCCTATATGATTGGCTTGACAGCCACCACACCTTCAGTTTCGACGAGTATTACAATCCCCGCCGGATGAATTTCGGCGCCTTGCGTGTACTGAACGACGACCGTGTGGCTCCGGGAAAGGGCTTCGGCACACATCCTCATAAAAATATGGAAATCATCTCCATTCCCCTGAAAGGGAAACTGAAACATGGGGACAATCATCAGAACAGCCGCATCATCATTCCGGGAGATATACAAACCATGAGCGCCGGCACCGGCATCTACCACAGCGAAATGAACGGCAGTGACACTGAAGCGGTAGAATTCCTGCAAATCTGGGTGATGCCCGAAAAGCTGAACACACCACCCGCATACCAGGACTTCGACGTACGTCCACTCCTGCGCAAAAATGAAATGGCACTAATAGTATCCCCTGACGGCGATGCTCCTGCCAGACTGCTACAACAGACCTGGTTTTCTATCGGTGAAATAGAAGCCGGAAAGAAGATTGACTACCACATGCACCAATCGCATTCCGGTGCATACATCTTCGTAATGGAAGGTGAAGTCAAAGTGGACGGCACAATACTCTCACGCCGTGACGGAATGGGAGTATACGAAACCGGCAGTTTTGAGCTGGAAACATTGAAAGACTCTCACATTCTCTTCATAGAAGTACCGATGTAGCGTGCTTTTGCATAAAATAACAGCTTAAACCGGAAGTTTGTGTAGCGTTTTTTGTAATATTGCGCTATAATTCAATCCGTAAATGAAACTTGATTACATCTACCATAGCGGCTTCGCGATTGAAGCGGACGGAGTGACGGTCATTATCGATTACTATAAAGATTCCTCGGAAGAGGTTTTCAATAAAGGTATCGTGCACGACTATCTCTTGGAAAAGCCGGGCTTACTCTACGTACTATGCTCGCATTTCCATCCCGACCACTTCAATCGCGAAGTTCTTTCATGGAAAAAACTGCGGCCCGACATCCGCTACATATTCTCCAAAGACATCCTGAAGCACCGCCGCGCCTCAGCGGAAGATGCCACCTACATCAATAAGGGCGACACCTACGAAGACGAACATATCCGTATCCAGGCCTTCGGTTCTACCGATGTGGGTATCTCCTTCCTGATAGACCTGCAGGGCAGACGGCTGTTCCATGCCGGTGACCTGAACAACTGGCACTGGAGCGAGGAATCTACTCCGCAGGAAATACGCAAGGCCGAAGGTGACTTTCTGGCCGAAGTGAGAGAGCTGCAGCAAACTGCACCTGCCGTAGATGTAGCCATGTTTCCGGTGGACAGCCGTATCGGAAAAGATTATATGCATGGAGCAGAACAATTCGTGGAACGAATAAAAATCACTATATTTGTACCGATGCACTTCAGCGAAGATTATCAGGGAGGCAACGCCTTCCGGCAGTTTGCCGAGAGCAAGGGATGCCGCTTTCTGAGCATTGCACACCGTGGTGAAAGTTTCGAACTCCCCAACTTGTAGCCCATAATTCGTAAATTAATAATTAAAACACATACTATTATGAAAAATTTGACACAACTTCTTTTTACACTGTTTTGCCTTTGTTTGCCGGCCATGCTGCAGGCGCAGGATAAGGACGACAGTAAATATCTGGCCGGTGCTGTTCCCGAGGTGGACGGCAAAGTGGTATTCACCAAAGAGTTCAGCATCCCCGGCATGTCTCAGGATGAAATCTACGAACGTCTGCTCGGCTGGATGGATGCCCGTCTGAAAGAGAATGAAAATACCAGCCGTGTAGTATTCTCAGACAAAGAGAAAGGACAAATTGTAGGTATCGGGGATGAATGGATTGTATTCAGTTCTACGGCTCTGTCATTAGACCGTACCAAAATCCTTTACCAGCTGACTGTGACCTGCCAACCCGAAAAGAGCGTGCTCGAAGTAGAAAAGATACGGTTTAACTACCGCGAAGGAAAAGAAAAATATACCGCCGAGGAGTGGATTGTAGACAAGTATGCCTTGAACAAGGCGAAGACCAAACTGGTACGCGGACTTGCCAAGTGGCGCAGAAAAACCGTAGACTTCGTTGATGACCTTTGCCTGGGAGCAGCAGAAGCATTGAGCGCCACCACTGCCAAAGCTCCGGTAGAAGAAAAGAAGGAAGAAAAGAAAGAGGTGAAAGCTGTCGTCAATTCCGGTCCGACGGTAATCACCCCGAAGAAACAAGTTACCGTGGAACCTGCCCAGGCTGCTGAAAAGGCATCCGAAGGCGTCGTGAAAGATGCCCAAGTCATCGAAGTGCCCCAAGTCAAGAAACCTGCCGCACTGGTTCCTGCCCAAAAGAGCCAGCAGCAAGAATACAAGACCATAGCCCCCGAGCAATTGTCAGCCGATGCCATCCAGACCGGAGCAGGCAAATTGGTTATCGTCATCGGCCAAGAGCCTTTCAACATGACCATGATGACAGCAAACTCCGGAGGTTCTTTGGGCAAAGTCAACGGCAAACCAGTTGTATTCAGCATACTGTCGCCCGACCAGCCGTATGAACAAATGGAAAAAGCAGAAAGCTATACCATCCGTTTCTATCCTACGGGACAGACAGAGCCTACGGTCATTCTGGAATGTAAGAAGCAGCCTTCACCGGCAACGATGGAAGGTATGCCACGCACGTATGTAGGCGAAATTCTGAAAGCAATGGTCAAATGACCGCACACGCAGACTGTAAATTGTAAATAATCAAATCAGGAATAAACAAATGGAAATAAAAAGTAAATTCGACCATTTTAATATCAATGTCACCAACCTGGAACGTAGCATCGCATTCTACGAAAAGGCACTGGGCCTGAAAGAACATCATAGGAAAGAGTCGTCCGACGGCTCTTTCACTCTGGTCTATCTGACCGACGGCAGTACCGGCTTCCTGCTGGAACTGACCTGCTTGAAGGAGCACCCACAAGCCTACGAATTAGGAGAGAACGAGAGTCACCTCTGCTTCCGCGTATCCGGCGATTACGACGCCATACGCCAATACCATAAGGAAAACGGATGGGTATGCTTCGAAAACACTGCAATGGGACTGTACTTTATCAATGACCCGGATGACTATTGGATTGAGGTATTGCCGGAGAAATGATATTTTACATCACTAAAACAACGAAATATATGAGTATAGAAGAAGCGATGATGGGTGGTATTGTCTTCAAAGGCAAAAAGGACAAACCTAAAGAAGAAAACAAGATAAAGACCAAAGCCAAGAAGAAAACCTACATTACCGGGCAACACGGTTCCGCCTCAGCCAAAATGAAAGCAGAAATCCGCCGCAAACGCGCTAACAGACATAAGAAATGATAAATACAGCCTTATTGCCTGCCGACAAGGACCCGATGGGCGCAGCCATAGCCGATTACTTTAAACGGCATAAAGCCGACCGCCTACGCGTGTTCTCTTCACAATTCGATGAGGACGAAATTCCCGTCGAAGAGCTATTCCGCACAGAAAAGCAAATGCCCTTGCTGGAGCGTACTGCTCTGCAAATGGCGACCGGAAAGATTCTGGATGTGGGTGCCGGTAGCGGTTGCCATAGCCTTACCCTGCAAGAAGCCGGAAAAGAGGTCCATGCCATCGACATTTCCCCGCTTTCCGTGGAGGTGATGAAGCAGCGAGGTGTGCGTAGCGTATCACAAACCAATCTGTTCAATGAACAGTTTGCCGATGAATACGACACTATCCTGATGCTGATGAACGGTTCCGGCATTATCGGAAAGTTGGAGAATCTGCCTGATTTTTTCCGGAAGATGAAGCTGCTGCTCCGGCCTGGAGGCTGCGTTTTAATGGATTCCAGCAACCTGAGCTATCTGTTCGAAGAGGAAGATGGCAGTATTGTTATCGACCTTGCCGGTGATTACTACGGAGAGGTAGACTTCCAGATGCAATACAAGAATGTCAAAGGCGACTCCTTTGACTGGCTCTACATCGACTTCCAGACCCTGAGCATCTATGCTGCCGAAAACGGCTTCAAAGCAGAACTGGTGAAAGAGGGTACACATTATGACTATCTTGCCAAACTGTCCCGACAAGCATAAAATGAAGTGCCCCCTAAAGGTTAGACAAAAACTTTTAGGGGGCACTTCGTTTTTTTATATCTTGCCTATGCCTGCTATTCAGAAAGCATTCCGTCAATCTCCTTCACCAGAGAAGCAAATTCTTCAGGGTTATACAAACGTGTCAGCTTCACAATACGCCCTTCCTTATCAATCAGGACATTGCGTGTGATACCTGCCTTGCGAAGCGCATACTTCGCAAATATATCCGCTCCCGGGTCCAGACCCAAAGGATAGGTCACTCCGGTTGACTTACCAAAAGCAATCACTTTCTCCAACGGCTCGTCACGGTCAATGCCAATCAGCATAAAATCCGGATTCGACTTATGCTTCAGCCATATATCCTTCTCAATGAAAGGCATCTCCTTACGACATACCCCACACCAACTCGCGGTAAACTGCAACATGACCACCTTCCCACGAAGTTCCGAAAGGGTAATGCTTTTCCCATCCGTCAGCTTCACTGTAAAATCAGGAGCCATCTCCCCTACCTTAACGATGTAACCGGTACTGTCCGCCACTACATCCTGTGCTTTGCCTGCCATGCTGCACATAGCAAACAGACAGAAAATCAGAAATCCAACTTTTTTCATTTTATTCAATCTTTAATAAGTAAGCTGTAACTATTCAGCGAATGATATTTTATAGAATGGGCAAACAATTCCCTATAACAAAAAACTCCGAAACACTTTTAAAAAGCAGTTTCGGAGTTTTATTCTTCGAGGTACCTGGCAGATTCGAACTGCCGTACACGGTTTTGCAGACCGCTGACTAAGCCACTCATCCAAGGTACCGGTTCTTACAAGAACTCTTTATTTCTTGTTTGCGGATGCAAAGGTAGCACTTTTTTTGAAACTACCAACTATCCGCAACAACTTTTCTTCTTTTTTTTCGTCACTCCACTGCACTCCGCACGCTTCTTATCATATAAATTCTTTAGTTCACAGCCACTTGCACAGCTATCACACGGATTACCATTTTCTTTGACCCGATGAAAAAAAGAATAAATACTCATGCCAATCCGCACAGCGCAGAGCAACAACAATAAGGCTACTACCCACTCCTGCCAACTATTCATCATAAAAACAGACCTCCTATCTGATAAATTGCAAAAGACATCAGCCAGGCCAGCGCAGTAGTATAAAGCCCCGCAAACACGGCCCACTTCCAACTGCCCGACTCCCCTTTAATGGCTGCCAACGTGGCGATGCACGGAAAATAAATCAGCACAAACACCATGTAACCGAAAGCCACCAGGGGCGTTATCGGAATGCGTTCACCCAAGCTTACGGCATCTGCCTCGGCATCGTCGGCATAAAGCACTCCGAGCGTGCTTACCACCAGCTCCTTGGCGCCCACGCCGGAAAGGATGCCGATGCCCAGCTTCCAGTCGAATCCCAACGGTTCGATGACCGGTTCCATGGCTTTACCAATCCGGCCGATGTAGGAATTCTCCTGCTGTTCCGTCACACTTTCATATTCATCGTGGTTGGGATAATATCCCAATGCCCAGATAACGATGGATGCCACCATAATGATGCCTCCCATCTTGCGGAGATACTGCGCCCCCTTCTCCCACGTATGGCGGAAGATGGCCTTGGACGTCGGCATACGATAAGGCGGCAGCTCCATGACAAACGGCGTATCGTCTCCTTTCACCAGAAAGCGGCAGAAAAGACGTGCCATGACCACTGCCAACAGAATGCCGATGGCATAGATTACTAACAGCACAAAGCTCGCATTGTTCGGAAAGAAGGCGCCTACCAGCAATAAATAGATGGGTAGACGGGCGCTGCACGACATCAGCGGATTGATGAGCATCGTCACCAGACGGCTCTTGCGGTTCTCAATGGTACGCGAAGCCATAATGGCGGGCACATTACACCCAAAGCCCATAATCAGCGGAATGAAAGACTTTCCATGCAGCCCCATTTTATGCATAATCTTATCCATAATGAAAGCGGCACGTGCCATATAGCCCGAGTCTTCCATCAAGGAAATAAAGAAATAGAGCAACAGAATATTCGGCAGGAAAACAATGACACCGCCCACACCTCCGATAATACCATCCACCAGAAGGTCCTTCAGCGGTCCTTCGGACATTTTGTTGCGTATCAGGTCGCCCAATTCGCCTACCAGCCATTCAATCCCCTGCATAGGATAGTCGCCCAGCACAAAGGTGCCTTCGAACATCAGATAAAGGAAAAGGAAGAAAATGGGATAACCCCATACACGGTGAGTAACGATTGAGTCTATGATTTGAGTAGTGCGCGACGTATCCTGATGATTGTCCACATAGGTCTCGCGCAGGGCACCGGCTATAAAACCATACTTGGCATCGGTGATGGCCTGCTCGCTCTCCTCGTTCACCACCTCGGCAATCCGTGCCTCTTCCCGGTCGCGGACGGCAAGAATCTCCTTTCCATTGGGCAACTCTTCCACAATCTTTTTCAAGTCTTCGTCGTTCTCCAGCAACTTGATGGCAAGGAAACGCGTGGAATATTTGTGGCGGATGTTCTCATTGACGCTGATGACGCGCTTCACCTCCTCAATGCTACGTTCCAGCTCGGGACCGTGATTGATATGGATATGACGGTAGAAGCCACGCGGCTGTTCTATCTCTTCTTTATGGCTGCCGAAGTCATGGTCGGGAACATACTCCTGATGCCAGCTGCGAAGGTCACTCAATATCTCGCTGCGCATCCTGCCCTTATGGTCGAGGAAGTCGCCGCCTTCGTAAATATTGATAATCACATGGAACAGCTGTTCAATGCCTTTTCCGCTACGGCTGACCGTAGGCAACATCGGAACTCCGAACAACTGGCTGAGCTTTACATAGTCCAGCGTGTTTCCACTGGCTTCCAGCTCATCGTACATGTTCAGTGCAATCACCATGCGCACGTTCATATCAATCAGCTGGGTGGTGAGATAGAGATTGCGTTCCAGGTTGGAAGAGTCCACAACATTGATAATGATATCCGGCGTTTCATTGATAATGTGCCGGCGGACATAGATTTCTTCAGGGGAGTAGGCCGAGAGGGAATAGGTTCCGGGAAGGTCGACAATACGGAAGTGGTAGCCTTGGAAATCAAAATACCCCTCCTTGGCATCTACCGTAACGCCACTGTAATTGCCCACATGCTCGTGCGAACCGGAAGCGATGTTAAAAAGAGAAGTTTTACCACAGTTGGGATTTCCCACCAAAGCTACATTTATGGTGCGGCGTTTGCCGAGGGCCAGTTGCTTCAGCTCATCTTCGCCCAGATGCATGTTTTCGCCCAACCCCTCGTGGTAATCGGGCTGCACAGCCTGCTCCTTAGCTTCCTGCTCACTGATAATCTCTATCATCTCAGCCTCCTGCCGACGAAGAGAAATCTCATATCCCATTACTTTGTATTTGATAGGGTCACGTAACGGAGCATTCAGCAAGACCTCCACTGTTTTACCTTTAATAAATCCCATTTCCACAATCCGTTTGCGGAAACCACCGTGTCCCAGCACTTTTACGATTACACCTTTTTCACCGGTATTCAATTCGGACAAACGCATAGTCTTTCTGCCTTTCTTTTCTATTTTGGGGGCAAAGATAATACTTATGTACGCAAGGCACAAATAATTTAGAATGTTTTTAAATAAGAGACACTAAACAATAATGCCCAGAAGGCAGAACACTACTTCCAGAGATACTAAATCGTAACTTCACCACACCTTTGTTCTTTTCTTTCCACAGCCGTGGAAAGAAAAGAACAAAGGTGTGGTATGCATAAAACACAGCTGTGGTAAGATTAGCTTTTAGCAAATACGACCTTAGCCGATAGAGATTCTGAAAATAGATACTTGCAGATATGGCAATAAAAATCGTTTGCACTATCTTTGCACCACTCTATAGTTGAATATGCAGAAGGTAGTACAATACATCGAGCGCCACAAGCTCTTCTCGCTGGACGACAAGATACTTGTGGCACTGAGCGGCGGGGCGGACTCCGTGGCGTTGCTGCGCCTGCTCCTCAGCCTGGGATACACATGCGAAGCCGCCCATTGCAACTTCCATCTGCGCGGAGCGGAATCCGACCGCGACGAGCACTTTGTACGCCAACTCTGCCTGGAGCACCGGGTGACGCTGCACACCGTCCACTTCAACACGGAGCAGGAAGCAAAGGAACGGCATATCTCCATCGAAATGGCTGCAAGGGAATTGCGCTACGCGTGGTTCGAAAAAACAAGGGAAGCATGCAGTGCAGCTGTCATTGCCGTCGCCCACCATCAAGATGACAGTGTAGAGACATTGCTGCTCAATCTGATTCGCGGTACCGGCATCAACGGATTGCGGGGTATACGCCCCCGAAACGGACATATAGTCCGCCCCTTGCTCTGCCTGGACAGAAAGGAAATCGTCGGTTATCTGGAAAGTATCGGGCAAGCCTACGTGACGGACAGCACCAATCTGCAGGACGAATATACCCGCAACAAAATACGCTTGAACCTGCTTCCCATGATGCAGGAGATAAACCCCTCCGTCAAGGAAAGCATCCTCAAAACGGCAGAGCATCTGGACGATGCCGCCTCTATATATAATATAGGTATAGAAGAAGCCAAACTGCGAGTCAAGACACCGGAAGGCATAAGTATCGGCGCCCTGAGGCAAGAAGCGGCACCGGAAACGGTCTTATTTGAAATTCTGCATCCGCTTGGATTCAACGCCGCACAAGTAAGGGACATCTGCCGAACATTGGACGGACAGCCCGGCAAAGTCTTTACTACCCCCGGCTGGCGTGTCATCAAAGACCGCGGCTCGTTGTTGATAGAGCCCGTACAAGAAGCCGTAAAGCCCTTATTGGAAATAAAAGAACATCCCTATACACCGGATTTCATGATTCCACGCGACAAAGCTACTGCCTGCTTTGATGCCGACAAACTCCAGCATCCCCTCTCGCTACGCCTTTGCAGGCAGGGAGACAGTTTCGTGCCCTTCGGCATGAAAGGCCGGAAGAAAGTAAGCGACTACCTGACCGACCGCAAGTTCTCCATTCTGCACAAAGAACGGCAATGGGTGCTTTGCTGCGGAGATGACATCATCTGGCTGGTGGGAGAACGGGTGGACAACCGTTTCAGAATAGACGAAAGAACCCGGAAAGTGCTGGTCGTATCAACCACCGACCAGTAGCCATCACAGAATGATTCTGTCCTCCTTCTGTTTCTTGAAGCAATCGGAAAGCAATACGGCAAACGGCGTGTCATACGTGCGCGCCTTCTGCGGACAGCCTTTCACACAAGCACAACATTTGATGCATTTCTCTGCAACCGTATTACACTCGTCTCCTTTTATAATGGCTCCTGCAGGACAATGCTTCACGCAATATCCGCAATGCGTACAACGTTCCGCATCTACTTGCGGAGTGCGGGGCATAGGCACCCCACTCTTACGCAACTTGACGACTCTGCGCAAAAAGCGGAGCAACGGGAAGAAAGGCTGGCGCGGACGCTGGATACGGGTCACATCCACCCCATACAGTTTCTCCATATCTTCGGCCGCTGCTATTTTAGCACGTATCTTTTCACCAAAAAGCTTTGCATACTCCAAGTCGTCCGCATCCGGACGTCCGGCCGCCACCGGATATTTCTCACTGCTATAAGAATGCTCGCCTACAAACGTGGCGCCTGCAATTACCTTGAAGCCCAACTTCGTGACAAAAGCATCCAATTCCACCAAAGCCTTCTCATAGGCCCGGTTGCCGTAAACCACCACAACCACGGCAGGTGCACCGTCAGCATGAAGCTTCTTCATTCTCTCCAATGCCAAAGGAGCCACATGACCGCCATATACGGGCACCGTGATGACCGCCAAAGCATGAGAAGGCACCTCCCTTTTACCCGCCGCCTCCAAGGTGAGGTCCACTTTGGAGACAGACGAAATTCCCGTTCCGTGAACAATTGCCTCTCCCACTTGTTTAGAGGTACAAGTAGGTGAAAAAGTTATCAACTGTACTTCATCTATATTCATAAACCAATCCTTCATGTTGTTGTTAATACAGCAAAGATAAAGTTTTAAATTTAAAAAAAAGATGATTTGTTTATGAAACCAAAAATATTTATTACCTTTGCACCGTTGAAACATTCTGCGACTTCTTGCTGTGGCGAGAATTGTTTATCAGATTTCCGGTTCAATAATAAATATCCCATATAAATCATATATCACAAGGTAAACTTGCCCAAGTTGCTTCCTACAACAACTGTAACTGTGCACTTATGCCTTTCAATAAAAGTAAATTTTAAACCATTCACATATATACTGTATGTATAACATCATTCAACTGAACGACAAAAATTTGTCGGAACTACAAACTATTGCCCAAGAACTGGGTATAAAAAAAACAGACTCACTCAAAAAAGAAGAACTTGTTTACAAGATACTTGACGAACAAGCTATCGCAGGCGCTACCAAGAAAGTTGCCGCCGACAAGCTGAAGGAAGAGCGTAAAGGGGAAAAGCAAAAACGCTCGCGCGTCACTGTCAAGACCGTAAAAAAGGAAGGTGCCGACAAAGTGTTCTCAGCCAATAAAAACGGAGACCTCACCAAAGCCAAAACAGAGGAAGCACCGGCTGCGAAAGAACAACCCAAAACTGTGGAAGCACCCCAAGAACCGACCATAGAAGCTGCAACGCCGGCGCCAGCCAAAGAAGCCGCCGCACCCAAACGCAAACCGGGACGCCCCCGCAAGGTAAAGGAAGAGACTGCCGCACCCCAAGCAACGGAAACCCCGAAGGTTGCCGAACCGGAATTGAACTTCGAGGCTAAAGCTCCGAAAACGGAACCCCAAGCGGAAGCTAAAAAAGTGGAAGCTAAAAAAGCCGTGAAGAATATCGTACCGGACGAAAGCCCTATCCTGGCCGAAGCGGCAGATGACTTCATCCCCATTGAAGACCTCCCTACGGAAAAAATAGAATTGCCATCCGAACTTATCGGCAAATTCGAAGCGACCAAAGCGGAAACTCCCGCCACTCCCACTCCTGCCGCTGCCCCAGCCGAACCGCAACAGCCACAACGCCCGCGCCTCCGCGCCCGCGACAACAACAACCCATACAATAACAACAACAATAACAACCGCAACGGTGGCTATAACCAACAGCGCCCCGTGCAGCAGCGCCCTGCACAACCGTATAACAACGGAGAGAACTATCCCGCCGCTCCGGAACGCAAACCCGTAATAGAACGCGAGAAGACGTACGAATTCGATGACATCCTCACCGGAACCGGTGTACTGGAAATCATGCAGGATGGCTACGGCTTCCTCCGTTCCTCCGATTACAACTATTTGTCCTCACCGGACGATATTTACGTATCACAATCACAAATCAAATTGTTCGGCCTGAAAACCGGTGATGTGGTAGAAGGCGTAATCCGTCCCCCGAAAGAAGGCGAAAAGTACTTCCCGCTGGTAAAAGTATCCAAAATAAACGGACGTGACCCGGCTTTCGTACGCGACCGCGTACCGTTCGAGCACCTCACCCCCCTCTTCCCGGACGAGAAGTTCAAGCTTTGCAAAGGCGGATACTCCGACTCTATGTCGGCCCGTGTCGTAGACTTGTTTGCCCCCATCGGCAAAGGTCAGCGTGCCTTGATTGTAGCACAGCCCAAAACCGGTAAGACCATCTTGATGAAAGACATAGCCAACGCCATTGCCGCCAATCATCCGGAAGTCTACATGATTATGCTGCTCATCGACGAACGCCCGGAGGAAGTTACCGACATGGCGCGTACCGTCAATGCGGAAGTAATCGCCTCTACCTTCGACGAACCGGCAGAACGCCACGTGAAGATTGCCGGCATCGTCCTTGAAAAAGCAAAACGCATGGTGGAATGCGGACACGATGTTGTCATCTTCCTCGACTCCATCACCCGCCTGGCACGTGCCTACAACACCGTATCCCCGGCTTCCGGCAAAGTGCTTTCCGGTGGTGTGGATGCCAACGCATTGCATAAGCCCAAACGCTTCTTCGGTGCAGCACGTAACATCGAGGGCGGCGGTTCACTGACCATCCTTGCCACTGCCTTGATTGACACTGGCTCAAAGATGGACGAGGTTATCTTCGAAGAATTCAAGGGTACGGGTAATATGGAGTTGCAGCTCGACCGCAACTTGTCCAACAAGCGTATCTTCCCGGCTGTCAACATCGTTGCCTCCAGCACCCGCCGCGACGACCTGCTGCAAGACAAGCAGACACTGGACCGCATGTGGATTCTCCGCAAGTACCTTGCCGACATGAATCCGATAGAAGCCATGGACTTCGTAAAAGACCGTCTGGAGAAGACCAAAGACAACGACGAATTCCTGATGAGCATGAACAGTTAACAACAACTGCATACAGATATTGTACAAAAGCTTCCATTTACGTTCATAAACGTAGGTGGAAGCTTTTTTTATATCCGTTTTTTCATACATTTGCCACCATACAATAACCTTGAACAAATAAAATCCAAATCTGATGAAAACGATTCACTCTTTTATGGGAATGGCATTGTGCAGCTTTCCGGTAATGGCACAGCAATCGCCCAATTTTCTTATTATTCAATGCGACCATCTGACCCAGCGGGTAGTAGGCGCATACGGTGCCGACCCCAGCTGCACTCCACCTATAGACCGAATTGCCTCCCAAGGTGTAACATTTGCCAACGCATACGTGGGATGCCCCCTCAGCCAACCGTCACGCGCTGCCTTATGGAGCGGACTGATGCCGCATCAAACCAATGTACGTTCCAACTCGGCCGAACACATCAATCCTCCGCTGCCCGACAGCATTCCGACCCTGGGAAGCCTCTTCACCGCCAACGGTTATGAGGCCGTCCACTTTGGCAAAACCCATGACATGGGTTCCCTAAGGGGATTCCGCCACAAGGAACCGGTTGCCAAGCCCTTCACCGACCCCGAATTTCCCGTCAACAATGACAGCTTTCTGGATGTAGGAACCTGCGAGGATGCCGTGGCCTATCTCAGCAATCCACCGCAAGAACCTTTCATCTGCATAGCCGATTTCCAAAACCCGCACAATATCTGCGGATATGTAGGCGAAAATAAAGGGGAGCACATAGATAGCCCCATCAGTACCCCACTCCCGCTACTACCCGAAAACTTTGAAGTGGAAGACTGGGAAAAACTTCCGTTGCCCATTCAGTACATCTGCTGCAGCCACCGGAGGATGATGCAAGCCGCCCACTGGAACGAGGACAATTACCGGCACTACGTCGCTGCCTTCCAGCATTACACGCGGATAGTGGCCAGACAGATAGAGAGTGTACTGGAAGCCCTCTACTCCACTCCCGCCGGCAAAAATACAATTGTCATTGTACTGGCAGACCACGGAGACGGAATGGGGTCACACCGCATGGTAACCAAGCAGGTCAGCTTTTACGAAGAAATGACAAATGTGCCCTTCATCATAGCCGGTCCCGGCATTCATCCCCGTCAAAAACCGGTGGAAGATTTACTGACCCAACCTACTATCGACCTGCTGCCCACTCTCTGTGAACTGGCAGGCATTCCGGTGCCTTCCTCCAAGCCCGGCATCAGCCTTGCCCCTTTTCTGAAAGGCGAGAAGCAAAAGAGACAGCACCTCTATGCAGCCTCCGAATGGCACAGTGAATACGAAGTGACCGTCAGCCCGGGACGGATGATACGCAGTCCCAGATACAAATACACACACTATCTGGAAGGCAACGGGGAAGAACTGTATGATATGCTGAAGGATAAAGGAGAAAGACGAAACCTTGCCCATGACCACAAATACTCAAAGATTCTGGCCGAGCACCGGGCACTGCTGGACGACTACATCCGCCGCACACAGGACGACTACCGAAGCCTGAAAGTTGAAGCCGACAAGAGATGGCGCAGCCACGCACCGGGATATCCCAACCACGAAGGACCCTGCGCCAGAGACATTATCAATAGAAAGTAAGCAAAAAGAACTAAAAAAAACAGAATAATATAGATGATTATCAGTGCCTTGACCGGCACTTCCATTCTTTTCGCCCATCCCGCTGCAAGTCTTCAATAATATTCTGCTTCAAAAGAAGGCAGTTAAAGGGATTTTTTGTACTTTTGCGCCTCAATAAGAGTAATTTGTAATTTAGTAATTGTAATTAGATACTATGTTCGATAATTTAAGCGAGAGACTTGAAAGGTCGTTTAAAATTTTGAAAGGTGAGGGCAAAATCACCGAAATCAATGTTGCGGAAACCCTGAAAGACGTACGTAAGGCACTTTTGGATGCCGACGTGAACTATAAGGTAGCCAAAAACTTCACCGATACCGTTAAGGAAAAAGCCTTGGGACAAAACGTGCTGACAGCCGTTAAGCCCAGCCAGCTGATGGTAAAAATCGTACACGATGAACTGACCCAGCTCATGGGCGGCGAGACTTCTGAAATAAACCTCGACTCCAAGCCTGCCATTATCCTAATGTCCGGTTTGCAAGGCTCTGGTAAAACAACTTTCTCCGGAAAGCTGGCCCGCATGCTGAAGAGCAAGAAGAACAAAAAGCCGTTATTGGTGGCTTGTGACGTGTACCGTCCTGCCGCTATCGAGCAGTTGCGTGTACTGGCTGAACAGATTGACGTACCGATGTACTCGGAAGCGGACAGCAAAAATCCGGTAGCCATTGCCCAAAATGCCATCCAAGAAGCCAAAGCCAAAGGTTACGACCTTGTAATTGTCGATACAGCCGGTCGTCTGGCAGTGGATGAGGAGATGATGAACGAGATTGCCGCCATCAAGAAGGCCATCAATCCGGACGAGATTCTGTTCGTAGTGGATTCAATGACCGGTCAGGATGCAGTGAATACCGCTAAGGAATTCAACGAACGGCTCGACTTCAATGGTGTAGTATTGACCAAACTGGATGGTGATACCCGCGGTGGTGCCGCCCTTTCTATCCGTTCGGTGGTAAACAAGCCCATCAAGTTTGTAGGTACCGGTGAAAAGCTGGATGCCATCGACCAGTTCCATCCCTCACGTATGGCCGACCGTATTCTCGGTATGGGTGACATCGTATCTTTGGTGGAACGTGCGCAGGAACAATATGACGAGGAAGAAGCCAAACGCCTGCAAAAGAAGATTGCCAAGAACCAGTTCGACTTCAACGACTTCCTGAGCCAGATTGCACAAATCAAGAAAATGGGTAACTTGAAGGAACTTGCCTCCATGATACCGGGCGTAGGCAAAGCCATCAAGGATATAGACATTGACGACAATGCCTTCAAGAGTATTGAAGCCATCATCTACTCCATGACTCCGGAAGAACGCAGCAATCCGGCCATTCTGAACGGTTCACGCCGCCAGCGCATTGCCAAAGGTAGCGGTACGAATATTCAGGAAGTAAACCGCCTGCTGAAACAGTTTGACCAGACCCGCAAGATGATGAAGATGGTCACTGGCAGCAAGATGGGTAAGATGATGCCGAAACTTAAAAGATAAGATAACAGCCTATGACACTGATTGATGGAAAAGCAATTTCAGAGCAAGTAAAGCAAGAGATTGCAGCAGAAGTAGCCGAGATAGTGGCTCGTGGGGGTAAACGCCCGCATCTGGCCGCTATTCTTGTAGGACACGATGGAGGTAGCGAAACCTACGTTGCCGCCAAAGTAAAGGCATGCGAAGTTTGCGGATTCAAGTCCTCACTTATCCGCTACGAGGCAGACGTTACCGAAGAGGAGCTGCTTGCCAAGGTACGCGAATTGAACGAGGATGCGGATGTGGACGGTTTCATCGTACAGCTTCCCTTGCCCAAGCATATCTCCGAGCAGAAAGTGATTGAAACCATCGACTACCGCAAGGATGTGGACGGCTTTCATCCCATCAATGTGGGACGGATGTCCATTGGCCTTCCCTGCTATGTATCCGCTACTCCCAACGGTATCCTCGAACTGCTGAAGCGCTATCAGATAGAGACTTCAGGCAAGAAGTGCGTGGTGTTGGGACGCAGCAACATTGTAGGCAAGCCCATGGCTGCCCTGATGATGCAGAAGGCTTATCCCGGCGATGCCACAGTGACCGTATGCCACAGCCGCAGCAAAGACCTGGTAAAGGAATGCCAGGAAGCGGACATCATCATTGCTGCGTTGGGACAACCGAACTTTGTTAAGGCGGAAATGGTCAAGGAAGGTGCTGTCGTTATTGATGTAGGTACTACCCGTGTGCCCGATGCCTCCAAGAAATCCGGGTTCAAGTTGACCGGTGATGTGAAATTCGATGAAGTAGCTCCTAAATGTTCATTCATTACCCCCGTACCAGGAGGCGTAGGTCCGATGACTATCGTTTCCCTTATGAAGAATACATTGCTCGCCGGCAAGAAAGCAATCTACCAATAACAACGTAATGAAAACGCTCGCCGTCTTCATGGCTGTCTTACTGTATAGCGTAACCCTTTCCTCCCAGGAAAGGATTACGCTATTATTTGTCGGTGACCTGATGCAGCACCAGGCACAAATAGACGCAGCACGTGTATCTGAAGGAAAATATGACTACTCCTCCTGCTTCTCCCTCATAAAAGAGCAAATATCCCAGGCAGACCTCGCCATAGGAAATCTGGAAGTCACATTGGGGGGCAGGCCCTATCGGGGCTATCCTATGTTCAGCGCCCCCGATGAATATCTTCAGGCCATAAAGGACGCCGGATTCGATATTTTACTGACAGCCAACAACCACTGTCTGGACCGTGGAAAAAAGGGAATGGAGCGTACCATACAATTACTTGACTCCTCCGGTATTCGTTACGCAGGCACCTACAAGAATCTGTCGGAGCGCAGGCAACGCTATCCCCTGTTCATCAACAGAAACGGCTTTCGCATTGCCCTACTCAACTATACTTACGGCACCAATGGTATCAAGGCTACCTCTCCCAATATCGTAAACTATATTGATAAGAATACCATCCTGCAAGATATCCAAAGTGCCAAGGCACGCCAACCGGATGCCATTATTGCCTGCATGCATTGGGGAGAGGAATATCAGTCCCTTCCCAACCGTGAGCAACGCGAACTGGCCAACTGGTTGCTCCAACAAGGCGTAACACATATTATCGGTTCACACCCTCACGTCATTCAACCGATGGAACTACGTACCAATGGTACCGAACAGCACATCATAGTCTACTCCTTGGGAAACTTCATTTCCAATATGAGCAAGGCCAACACTGACGGCGGCCTCATCTTCACTTTGCAGTTGGAGAAACATCCTCTCCCCCAACCCATCCGTCCCTCTTACACCGGTCAGAGTCAGACGCCTCTACCAGACTCCAATCCTCTGCCTTTTCCATACTGTCGTGTTTCCTATTGTGGATATAATCTGGTCTGGACCGGCCGGCCGGAACTTACTAAAGAAAAAAATTACATTCTTTATCCTGCCAGTTTTCCTACAGAACATTTAACGCCGGAAGCTCGTAAACACCTGAAAATCTTTGTCAAAAGCTCTCGAAAGCTGCTCCAGCAGCACAATATAGGTATCTACGAGAAGAAAAAATAATGCAGAAATCTCAAAAATTTTCGTCTCATTCTTTGCAATATTAAAGATTATCCCTATCTTTGCACCGCATTTAAGAAATGCACTAACATGGTGGCTGTAGTTCAGTTGGTTAGAGCGTCAGATTGTGGTTCTGAATGTCGTGGGTTCGAGTCCCATCTGCCACCCGCAAAGAAGAGGAAATTCGAAAGAATATTCCTCTTCTTTTGTTATTGTCCAAACAATCCCCCAAAGGGAGGCAACGTGGAATCAATGTAAAAAATTGTAGGGATACTCCTCACAGAGTATCCCTACATCATAGGAAGGAATCAATTACCTAAACCAGTCCTTGTACAAAAGAGTTTACTTTCTCAAAATGTTCAAAATAGCTGGAAACTTATTCCGATATTTTGCATTCTGTATCAATCACACTTAATAGCACTTCCTTCCTTACTTTATCAAGCCAGTGATAAGATAATCCGTTATCACCTTATAGAAATAAGAATACAAAAGAAATATTTCATCTTTCAAAAACCATTCTATACCAACACTCTACTATTTTCGATTTCCGTCATGCAAATATAACCCTTTTTGTTTATACGAAAAGCAAAATCAGTTATCTTTGCAAAGATGAAACTCAATTAAACATGAAAATTCTTTGGATAGACCTCAATAGCTCGTATGCACACTCTTCGTTGGCACTCCCTGCACTGCACGCACAAATAGCAAAGAACAATTCCGTAAAATGGGAAATCGTATCTGCCACCATCAATGAAAACGTAGGAATGATTGTCGACGAAATATACCGGCACCAACCCGACATCATTGCCGCAACGACATGGTTGTTCAACCACGAACAACTGTTGCACATCACAGCGAGATTAAAAGCATTGCTTCCCAATAGCTGCTTCATCTTGGGCGGACCTGAATTCTTAGGAAACAATGAAGACTTTCTGCATAAAACCCCTTTCATCGACTGTGTATTCAGGGGAGAGGGAGAAGAAGCATTCCCCCAATGGCTGTCTTGCTGGAACCAGCCGGAAAAATGGAACAGTATTCCGGGACTCTGCTATATGAATCCTCAAAAGCAATATATAGACAACGGCATAGCCCGTGTACTTAACTTTTCCCGGCTCGTACCACCGGAAAACAGCTGTTTTTTCAACTGGAGCAAACCATTCGTACAACTGGAGACTACCCGAGGCTGTTTCAACACATGCGCATTCTGCGTCAGCGGTGAAGAAAAACCGGTGCGCACACTGTCCATTGAAAGTATCCGTGAACGCCTTCAAATTATCCACAGTCATGGAATAAAAAACGTACGCGTCCTCGACCGGACCTTTAATTATAATCCGCGCCGTGCTAAAGAATTACTGCAACTTTTCCTGGAATTCAACCCGGACATATGCTTTCACTTAGAAATACACCCTGCACTATTATCCGAAGAGCTGAAAAATGAATTGAAAAGGCTACCTAAAGGATTGCTCCATCTCGAGGCCGGTATTCAAAGCCTGCGCGAACCGGTCCTCCAGAAAAGCCGTCGGATGGGAAGCCTGGAGGACTCACTGCAAGGTCTTCGTTTCCTATGTTCCCTACCCAATATGGAAACACACGCCGACCTCATTGCCGGCTTGCCTCTATACCGCCTATCCGAAATATTTGAAGATGTGCGTACACTTGCCGGATACAATGCCGGCGAGATACAGCTTGAATCCCTAAAGTTACTTCCCGGCACAGAAATGAGAAGAAGAGCGGAAGAACTAGGCATCCGATATTCTCCTCTCCCCCCTTATGAAGTGCTTCAAACAAATGAAATCAGTGTCAACGAGCTTCAAACAGCCCGGCAACTGTCACGTCTTCTGGATGGATTCTATAACACAACTGCTTGGCAAGCCATCACCCGCAAGCTGATTCTGGACGACAACGACTTCCTACGTCGCTTTCTGGAATTTTTAATCGATAAAAATCTTATAGACCAGCCCATGAGCCTGGAAAAGCGAGGCCTCGTACTCTATGAATTCTGCAGTATGCATTATCCGGCCTATAAAATCATGGTCACCATTGCCTGGATAGAGGCAGGCATGTCATTAAAGAAAAAACCAGCAGAGAAAGTCAAGACCAAGCGCCAGATGCCACCGGAATATTGGGAAGTCATCTATGGAAACTACAAAGAAAGCCTCCGCTTATGTTTTCTACCCATTGACGACAATACCCAAAATGGTTATTGGTTCGGCTTCGAATCGGAAATACAAAAAGCAGAACCAGTATTCAAAGCCAAAGGAATAATGGAGAGGTGTCAAAATACACAATCACCGCAGATTAACACAGATAAAAGTTCTTGATTATCAGAAATTCTATAGCAATCTGTGTAACCTGCGGCGAGTTATGCCCTCATTTCTTCTCCTATCCGCAGTGGAAATACTTTTCGACCAGTTTCAGCATCTCCTCCGGACTGTCTTGTATCTCTGCACGCAAGGTTCTATCCTCGTAAGAACGCAGTTTGGAAATAACCCCATCAACCATTGCAGGACTGAACACATGATATTGCTCAAAGACAGCACGCTGTCTTTCCAAACAATCGGCAGAAGCGGCACAACTGTCAGGAAGCTGTTCCAGTTGTTTCAACTTATCTTCATTTTCTTTCTTGTGGATATTTACATTGACATATGTTTTTTCTGCAATTCCTAAAGCATCGTCTATCTCAAATCCATAACGGCAAGCTACAGCAAGTCCGGCAATCAATTGATACAAATCGGCCGAACCGTCAGGCGAACGCATTTCCACCGTCTGTTTCTGTGTAGTATCATAATGACTTGGGGTCTCCAACGGATTTGCCAACATGCACATATCCGTTTTTGCCGACCAGCCCAACGGAACGCGTACCAATACCGAACGGTTGCGGTCGCCCCAGCAAATGTTGGTCGGTGCTTCCTGATGAGGAACCAGACGAAAATAGGAAGTAGGATTTGTATTACCGAAAGCCGTAATGGAAGAAGCCAGCTTCATCATGCCCGCAATGGCCTTACGGGCTGTTTCAGAAAGTGCCCCATCTTTCAGCATCTGGTTCTGCCCGTCCTTCATGATACGCATATGTATATGTAATCCGGAACCGGCTTTTCCTGCCGTGATTTTCGGTGCAAAAGTAATGTTATATCCATACTGGCTAGCCAGATTACGAATAACCCATTTTGCTATCACCAGTTGGTCAGCAGCCTCCTCGGCACGCACCGGCAGGAACTCTATTTCATTCTGCTCATAAATCTTATCGTCCAGCGTAAAATTACCGACTTCAGAATGCCCATACTTTATCTGTCCGCCTGCCTGCGCAATATATGACATACATTCCGTACGGAAATCATTGAACTTGGCATAAGGGGCCGATTCGTGATAACCACGCTGGTCGGTAGCCGGGAACAATCCGTCATTTTCAGAAATGACATAATATTCCAATTCTCCCATAGCCTGAAATTCCATCCCCGTAACCGTAGTGAATGCCTGACATGCCTTACGCAGGGTATATTCCGGAGAACTTTCCAGCGGTTCACCATCCTTATTGAAATAAGAACAGAGCATTGACAGTGTGGGCAATTCAGAAAAAGGGTCTATAAAAGCGGTCCGGAAACGCGGCACTACATACAAATCACTGCTACCGGCCTCTATAAACGGAAACAAGCTGGAACCATCTACGCGTTCACCACATGTAAGTATGGCATCAAGGTATGCTTCATTATTGATGACAAAGTTCAGTGTCTTCAGTCTCCCGTCTGCCGCAGGATACATGAAGTTCACCATACGAATGTCGTTCTCCTTTATATAGGAAACAATGTCTGCTTTCGTAAATTCGGAAGCCGGTTTTTGAAGGGCAGCCACCAATAGATTGGGGCTCATGGATAATTCCTGGTTCATAATACGCTGATTGTTTTTAGTTTTCTATATGGTTAACAAAACACATGCAATTTTCTGTCACAATAAAAAACTGCTGTTTCGCAAAGATACTAAAAGTTGTATCAGAAAAAAAACAAACAACCTAAATCTTATCAGAGAGCCTCAACCTTTTCCGTCGTATCCCCACTTCACGTAAATAGCCCCCCAAGCAAATCCTGCTCCGAATGCTGTAAAAATCAGTTTATCCCCCTTTTTCAGCTTATCCTCGAAATCCCATACACACAATGGAAGCGTGCCGGCACTTGTATTTCCATACCGTTCTATATTGACCATTACCTTTTCGGGAGATACTCCCAAGCGTTGCGAAACTGCAGTAATTATACGCATGTTTGCCTGATGGGGAATCACCCAGTCAATGTCCTCCTTCGCCAAGTGATTCCTCTCCATGACCGCCTCACAAGCATCCGCCATATTGGCCACAGCATATTTAAAGACTGTACGTCCTTCCTGATAAATATAATGCATCCGATTGTCCAGTGTATAGTAAGATGGAGCACATACGGAGCCTCCCGCTTTGATATGTAAAAAGGGCAGACCTTTCCCGTCTGTTCTCAATACGGCATCCATTACTCCCATATCTTCCCGGGTGGGTTCCAGCATGAAAGCGGCAGCACCGTCACCAAAAATCGGACAAGTGGCACGATCGGTATAATCAATCACCGACGACATTTTATCAGCCCCTACTACAATGACCTTCTTGTATTTTCCCGAACGGATAAAATTGGCTCCAGTTTCCAATGCATACAAAAAGCCACTACAAACAGCCTGCATATCAAAAGCAAAAGCATTCTTAAGCTTTACTCTCTCACATAATATGGATGCTGTTGAAGGAAAATGATAATCGGCCGTTGTAGTGGCCACAATCACCAAATCAATATCATCAGGATTAGATTTTGTACGTTGCATTAATTGTTTTACAGCTTTACGGGCCATAAACGAAGTCCCCAATCCTTCTTCGTGCAAGATACGTCTTTCCTTTATACCGATACGCCCCATTATCCACTCATCTGTCGTATCTACCATTTTGGATATTTCTTCATTGGTCAGAATATAGTCAGGAACATACCCTCCCACTCCCGTAATTACTGCATTTATTTTCTCCATTAATTCTATCTAGTTTAGTATTGGAATCGGCTCAAAGATAATATTCTTAAAACGCCGAGCGCAAATATACTGAAAAGAGGGTAAAATCCAATAAAGGAAGAACAAAAAGACACTCCCGACAAACTATCACATGGATATACAAAAAAAATCAACTGTCCTTTTTCTATCATTCTTTTGTCAATTTTGTATCAATGAGTTTGAGCAATACAGACTAAATTTGCATAATAAAATGTATCGGGTATTTAAAGAGCAAGTAACTAATCAAAAATACATACAAATAAAATTAACATAACATTTTTATATCTTATGAAACAAAACCGCTTAATTAGCATTGGGGCTTTCATTTTAGTGCTTGCACTTTCAGGCCTTATGACAGGTTGTATGGAGAAAGACGTATACGACCCGAATCGTGAAAAAGAACCTCTTCCTGACCCGGATAAATATTTCGGCTTTGAGATGCGCAGTGATGTCCAGCTTTCTGTCAACTATGACATTTACGGGTTTACTCCTTTGATAGAAATTTACGGTGAAAATCCGATGGAAACAGTGGAAGGTACGCCGATAAAGAAAGAGGGTATAGAAGCCTTGTTCAAAACCTATACCGACAACAGCGGTAAGTATGAGGGAAAAATGCAGCTTCCTACCTATCTTAATAAAGTTTATTTATATACTGCGACATGGGGATTGCCGGGATGCATAGAACTTGAAATTAAAGACAATGCTGTCATTTTTGACATGTCGGCAAAATCAAATCCTAAAACAAAGTCTGTCACTCGCGCTTCGTCTGATGTACCTTATTTAGTAAACAAATCCCAAAATCTATACTCACTGTGCTATTGGGGAGAAGGAGGTCAGCTGAACAGCCAATATATGACAAAGGAAAAAAATATTGGTAATGAAAGTATTTTGGATTTGACAGACCGGATGAAAACATTCTTCAATAAAGGAGGACAAGACAATTCAAAATTACTTGGTAATGGAAAAACTATCAATATTTCGATAAAGGAGGACAACACCGCATTGAATCTCATTTTTCTCAATCGAAGTGCAAGTTATAACAATACTTTCGGATATTATTTTTATAAAACCGGAACGTCCGTCGATGTAGACCAAGTGAGGAAATACATTATATTCCCCAATGTGTCTTTTGACTGGTATGGCGGCCAAATATTGATTTTAGAATCCGGGAATAAAGTTCGTCTGCTTTACTTCGATGAAGACGGCCAAGCCCATGATACATTCCCAGCAGGATATACAGTAGGCTGGTTTCTTTATGCCGACGGTTTTAAGAACGGTTATGGAAATAATTTAGAAGATTATCTTAAATTGCCTGATTTATATAATCCATACAATTCAAATCTTCGCACTTCCAATCCCCAAAACAACATGTCGGCCTTTGTCTCTGTTAAAGACCAAAAAAGCGGCAAGACGATTCTTGGAGCAGAAGATGGTGTAAATCAAAGCTACTGTGACCTTTTATTTTATGTAGATGCTACTCCGGGAAGTTCTATTGACGATCCTGAAAGGCCGTCTATTCCCGATGAAGGTGATAAAGAAGAACCCAAACCCGATGAAGATGAAAATGTTACCGGCACACTGGCATTCGAAGATATTTGGCC
Source organism: Bacteroides sp. AF39-16AC (assembly GCF_003602735.1). NCBI lineage: Bacteria > Pseudomonadati > Bacteroidota > Bacteroidia > Bacteroidales > Bacteroidaceae > Bacteroides > Bacteroides sp. AF39-16AC. Next base: position 69,124 of record NZ_QTLN01000023.1, read on the forward strand.
TTCCGGTGGCGATTATGACATGAATGACGTAATTGTAGAATACGAACGCAAAGTCTATTTCGACAAAAAGAATATAGTAACGAAGATCGTTGACGAATTCACTCCGGTACATGATGGCGCTACATATGTTAACGCATTTGCCTATCAGATAGATGCAGCACAAATTGGCGATAAAATCACTTTGCCGGAAGGTGCAATATTGGAAAAAGAGACTTCGTCCATTATCGTAATGTCCAATGCCAAACAGAATATAGGCAATAAATATGTAGTCACCAGAGAATTCAACGGTTCTTTCCTAAAGAATCAGCTATTGTCCTATAATCCATACATCATCGTAAAATATTCACAAGGAGAACAGAATCGCACAGAGGTTCATCTGCCCAAACACAAAGCTACAGCTTATGCCAATCAGTCATTGATTGGCAGCAATGATGATGCTTACTATATCGACCGTAAAGGAGCATATCCATTTGCTATCGATATACCGATGCTAGGGTTTACCCCGGTAACAGAAAGGAACAGAATTGACAGCCAATATCCCGGTTTTGCTACATGGGCAAAATCAATGGGAAATGACTGTAAGGATTGGTATAAAAAATAACAGAACAAAAGACAATGAATCATGTGTGGAGTGCCCCCTTATTCGGACGCTCCACCTGTTTTTTTTGAATTATTGCATATTGACTTGGAGAAATATTATATTCTGCCATGAAACACCTGGAAAAATAAGAAGGATTGGAATAGCCTACCATATACATTACTTCCGATACAGTGAATCTGCCTTGTAATAAAAGTGTAGCGGCTCTTATCATCCTAACACGCCGAATAAGGCTTACTGGAGTAACCCCCGTCAACTGTTTAATCTTTCGATACAACAGTTTTCGATTCATTCCCAACAGTTGACAGAGCATAGCAACATTAAACTCTGTATTTTCCATATGCTCTTCCAACACTGAAACAAGCTTGTTAAGCCAAATTCGTTTCAATTCCAGTTGTCTGTTTTCCAATGGTTTGCATGAATCCATTTTCTCCAATTTTAATATTCCTTCTAAGATCTGTTTGGCTTGTAGTGAGTCCATACCAACTTGATTTTGCAAAGCCTGCAGTTCATTTTTATCTGGTAAAGACACAATAATATTAATTAAGACTCCAGTATCATTTTCCTCACATCTTATGTCAACCTGGCCTTGATATAGATTAACAAATTTGGGAATTAAATGTACCCCCACAAGAGCGATTATTTCATCTATTATTTTAAGATATTCTTTCATATCTTTCTTGCCTTTTGGTATAAGTACAAATTATCCAAATATCAGACAAACATTCTCTCACGGTATTCTGACGGAGTAGTGCCTGTATGCTTACGAAAAAAACGTGTCATCGTAGAATTCGATTGAAAATTAGTTCGTGAAACCACTTCCTTTATTTCAAGATTGGAGTCTTTCAATAAGACTTTTATCTCAAGTATGGTATATTCCACAATCCACTCTTTAGCCGAACGACCAGTATTATCTGTTATTAACATTGTCAGATATTTAGGTGAGATACACATCTTATCTGCATAAAATGCCACATCACGACTTATAGTATGATACTCTATAACCAAATAAAAGAATTCAAAAACCTGCTTCTCTTTACGTACAAACTTCACGGAAGCCATAGCCTTGGGGTTACTCTTATAGCCCACATACAAGTCCCAATAATAAACCCTCAATAAATACATCACCGATTCCCTCCTAAGAAAGGCACAAGATAAATCTACACGGCATGACAATATATGACAGAAATGAACAAAGCGCTTATACTCTTCTTCACTGAGCGGAGAGCTATAATATTTCCTCATATAGAAAAAATAGTCAAGTGTAAGCCTACCCAGCCCATTAATGGTATCCATAAACAATTTCTTTGGTACTTTAAAGAAAATAACGGCAAAGTCTGTACTGATTTCGGTTATACTTGCCAACTGATAAGGAAAAATAGTTATCAAATCATTCTTCACAACCCTGCGTTTATTAGAAAACACATTAAAAAGAGCAGAGCCTCCGGTACAAACTCCATTTATCCCTTCTTCTAGATATGTCGGAATCCCGTCAAGAGGCAAATCAATTACCTTTGTATAAATATTGAACTCCTCTAAATCAAACACACCACTTGAAAAAGGCCTATTATCTTTTGTAGCTTTTACCATATTTGTTTTAAATATTATGCTAAGTTACAAAAGAAAATCATTTTTAGATTATTTGTTCTAAAATTGCACATATATACTGAAGTTCAGTCAAAACTAAAGTATAAATTCTTATTCTATAAAGGGCTAAATAATATCCGATAGGGCAGAGATAATGGAATAAAAAAAGTCCCACAAATCGTTGAATTTATGAGACTTACCTATTCATTATCCAGTTAGTTCAGCGGAGAGACAGGGAACGATTAACTTTCATCTCCCCTACTCATTATCAGCATCTTACCAGAAGCCTCTACTCCTATGACACCGAATAATTCACCGCGTATATGCTGCAACTTTCTTCCTGTTACACTCTTACTTTTGCAAAAGTAGTAAAAAAGTGGCATAAATACAAATCAAACGCTTGATTTAACGAACATAACTTCTATAATTTTCTTCCAATAACAATTGCAATTTTGAAAGAGGATAAAGAAACTTACCACCTATGGCAGTATAAGCTATCCCCTTTTCATCACGCAACTTTTGCAAGGTTCTGCTTGATATATGCAACATGCCACATACTTGTTCACCAGTCATATAGACCTCATTGGCTACAGGAACAGGCAAATCCTGAATTGCAAAAATCTCCTTGGAGCATTTCTTGAGCATCTCCATCATCCTGATATACTCTTCTGACTGTTTTGTAATTACCCCATCCATATCCTATTTGCCTTTTTGAGTTAATATCCTAGCCAGATCACTTTCCTTGTACACATATGTAGATACTAATTGAAAAGTGCACCGTATTTTAATTGAAAAGAGCTCCATCCATACTTGTTACAAAATTACATATAAGTTTAAAATCTTCATTTATCTTGTCTCATTTTTTGTGTTTCTTTGAGCCTATAAGAGAGTCCGGTCATATTTACCAGATAGGCTTTATGTGTAAGCCTGTCGACCATTGCCGCTACAAGCACCTTGTCCTTTATGATTTCATTCCATCTGTTAAAAGCCAAATTAGTAGTAATGATTGTAGCCTTTTCCCGGCCCTTAAGGACAAGTGGTTAAAAAGCAGTTCTCCTCCTTCCTTGTCACAACTGACATATCCGAATTCATCACAGATAACCAGATCGTATTTTTCAAACCGTAATTGCAACGCCCGCAGTGTCTTTGCGGATTTGGCTTCCCTTATCTGGGTAAGCAAGACAGGGACTGAAGTAAACAATACGGTAAAATCCTGCTGGCAGGCCTTTATTCCTAAAGCCGTAGCAATATGAGTCTTTCCCGTCCCCGGATTTCCATACAGGACTATGTTTCTTCCCTCCCTGATGAAGTCCAGTGTTTCCAATTCAGGCAATATTATCTGTGCCTCTTTGGGCATGTCTTCCATGACAAGTTCATGCAGATACTTCATTTGTGGGAATCCCGCAGATTTTATCCTTGATTTTCTTCTACATTCCCTTCTTCTGACACTTTCCTTTCCAAGCAATTCGGTCAAGAAATGCAGATGGCTCCAGTTTTCTCCGGCTGCCAATGAAAGGGTGTATTCCAGTTCCTCTTTGAAGGCCAGCAGCTTCAGTTCTGTCGCATAGTCATAAATGGTTTCTTTTTCTGATTTCATATATTATAAACTTAAATGGTTGGTATTATATCATGCGCTTCATTGTATCCTGTCATGAGTGCCGTGATGCCTTCAAGCATATCCACGGCTTCTCTTTCTATATTCTCTTGTTGTGCCGGAAGAACAGGCGACTCCATGGATTCTTCCATCTCTTCCTGTGCGTTGCCATGCAACATGGCCTTTACCTGTTCCGGAGATATCTTTCTGACACCACGTCCGGTCAGTTCCCTGCATGCCCTGATGATGTCTGTCCCGGAAAAACCATTTTCCCATGCATAGTCCAGCAGCAGGACGAATGCCCTGTTGTCATTCTTGAAATAGCTGTCATACAGTCTTTTCAGTTCTTCCGGTGCTCTTTGCCAGACCACAGAATGAGGTAATGCACCCGGTTTACGGGAAAGTGTACGCAAGTAGTGCTCCAGCTTGATGCACCAGTCGCCACCACAATAACTGCGTTGGTGCGAGGCCACTTTCTCCTTCCCGTACAGGATGACGATTTTTTCACTATAGACCTTGACATGTACTTTTTCTCCTACAAGGGAATCAGGTACGGAATAATGAACATTTTTCATGCTGACAGTCGACCACTTGTCCACGATGTACTCATTGACCTCAAAACAGCCAAGGTTGCCGGGAAAAGGCTTCAGCGATGACAAATCAGCCTCCAAACGCGATGATTTCTCCGCTGTTGAAAGACTGCCCTGCTCGTTGTTGACCTGCGTACACATTCGGTTCAAATGCTCCTGGGCGGAACGTATGTCATTGAAATGGTCAGTCAGGCAGAAAGCTTTCCTCCTGACATATTCCACGCTGCGTTCCACATGCCCTTTCTCCCATCCGGCCCGTACATTACAGAAACGGTACTCAAAACAATAGAAACCGGACATCTTCATCAGGGCTTCCGTAGGCTTCTTGTCACCACCGACAAAGCTCTTGACGGCTACACGCATATTGTCATAGACCATCATGGCGGGGACACCATGTATATCCCTGAAGAAGTTGCGGTGGGATTCCATGAAGGCAAGCGTATTCTGATGCCTGAAAAGGTAGGCGTATCTGCCATTGCTATGCCCGAAAGTGAATACGGCCAGATAAAACTTGGTCTTGACACCGTCAATAAAAAGAAGGACTTCACCCCAGTCAAACTCAACAATGCATCCCGACTCATAGAACAACCGGATAAAGGCTTCGCTCTTTTTCTTCTCTTTGTATGACTCTATATTTTTTATATAACTGCACACTGTGGCATAACTGATGGTATATCCTTTGGATAACAGAAACTGGTGGATATCCTTCTTCAGCATGCGCTGCTTGCGAAGCCCCGTAGCTACCTTAACGGCATTCTTCTTCAGGCAAAACCCGATCTCGTCCTTAATCTCTTGTGTAAGGCGGCGAGGGCGGCGTTTGGAACTGTCATACTTGGGCTGGACGGTAAGCAAATCACTCAAAGCCTCTTCCGGATTATCAGTACGGATGGCTGATTCGTATTCTGAAAGAATATTGTCAACGGTATGACGGCTGACATGAAGTTCACGAGAGATACGCCGTTTGCTATAACCGCATACTCTATACATGTGTATTATTGATTGTCTTTCTACCATAGTCTTCATTTTACCTTTGTATTTGGATGATACAAAGGTCATTATACTTATCCTATGGCGGCGCACTTTTCAATTGGAATATTGGCGCACTTTTCAATTAGTATCTACATACCCAAGAAACTGAAAGTGGGTGAAACTGCCGAAATACGCTGCCAACTGGTACGTGGCGGCGACTACCAGCCTACGACCTACCAGATACGCTATTTCCAGCCTGACGGTAAAGGAAAGCTGGAAATGGATAACGGTACGGTGTTCTTGCCCAATGACCTGTACCCGCTGGAAAAAGAAACGTTCCGGCTCTACTACACATCGGCATCGACCGACCAGCAGACGATTGACATCTATATCATCGACAGCTTCGGACAAATGCAGCAGGTTTCGTTCTCGTTCTATAATAGCACAAATTAAGAGAAATGGGGGTCGATGAAAACCAATCAAATATTTTGGTTATCTTTGTTGTAGTAATAACTAATCTTCTTAAGATATGAAATTAAAATCTTTCAAAAATAAAAGTGACCAAACAGAAATAGTACTTAACAATATTACGGTTTTAGTAGGTCCAAATAATGTTGGCAAATCTCAAACATTACGAGATATAAAGAATTTATTAGAATTAGGTAATAATGCAAGACCTGTAATTGTAAGTGATGCAGATTTTGATTTACCAGATAATTTTGATAGCTTTTTAGATTTATTAAGCATAGCGGATAGCTCTCAAACAATCGGAAATAAAATTATAAGAGGATTAAAAAGTGATATGTTAAGTGAGGATTTTATAGATTTTCCGCTTGAACCATATAGAATGGCATATAATGATATTAATCGTCGGAAAAAAGAGATTATGGGGCGCTTTACTAAATATTTTGTTACAGATTTAAGCTCCTCTAATCGTCTTTTATTAGCTAGTTCTGTGGATTCTGTTAATCCAGAATTGAAAAATCCAAAAAATTTATTGCAATCTCTTTTTTTAGACAATACACGAGAATTAGATTTAAAGCAAGCTTTTAAGGATGCCTTTAATATGGAAATTACTTTAGATTATAGTTCTATGTTAAAGCTCTGTTTTCGTGTTGCAAAAATAATGCCAGATATTCCAGAAGACCCAAGAAAAGCATATCCAATTACAAATAAACTTGGAAAAATAGAAGAACAAGGAGACGGATTTAGAAGTCTTGTTGGAATTATTTTAGGACTATTGTTTTCAAAGGGTCGCATTGTTTTACTTGATGAACCCGAAGCTTTTCTGCATCCTGCACAAGCACGTTTTTTAGGTAAATGGATTGGAGACCATAAAGATATTATTAATGGTCAATTGATAATCAGTACTCATAATGCTAATTTTTTATCAGGAATAATAGCAAGTGGACATGATGTTGACATATTTCGATTGAACCGAATTGGAGATAATACGACCTTTAATAAGGTATCTTCTGATGCAACAAAGACTTTGTTTGAAAACCCCTTATTATCAAGCCAAAGAGTTATGGAAAGTGTTTTTTATAAGGGTGTTGTTGTATGTGAAGCTGATGCAGATAGAGCGATTTATCAAGGTGTTGCAACTATAAATCATCATTCAAATGAAGATGTGCTGTTTATCCATTCTCAAAATAAGCAAACACTAAAAATTGTTGCCAAACTACTAAAAGAAGCAAATATTCCTGTAGCATTAGTTGCTGATATTGACGCTTTAAATGACCAAGATATTCTAAAAGGGATGATTTCTTCCACAACAGATAGCCACATTCCACAATCTATATTTGATTTAAGGAAAGAAATAGCTTTAACTGTAAATGGGAAAACTGACGATCAAATGCTTAAAGCCCTAACTACGGAAGTTTGGTATTTATATGAACAGCTAGTTTATCATAAACATACACTTGATGGTGCGAAAGGTGCTTTACAAAGAATAGCCAAAGGGATTACTTCGTGGAGCGAAATAAAGTCTAAGGGCATTGAAGGATTTGATGCTAAAATTAGAGAAAAAGTTTTACTATTAATCAATGATTTAAAACAATACGGAGTATTCATCGTTCCTGTGGGAGAATTGGAGGGGTGGTTAAATGTTGGTACAAAAAAGAAAAATAAATGGATTGTTCCTGCATTAGAAAAAGTTCATAATAACCAAGCATCACCAGAATTAATAAAATTCGTAGGAGAAATTCTTGCATATTTTAATTAGTAATTATAAATTTTTCACGCTGTACAGATAACTGTGCAGCGTGAAAAATTTACGTTTGCTGAATGTTATTCCTTCGTGTCCTCGATAACGCCCGTTACCATCATGCCCGTAAAAATACACTCGCAACGTCTGCCGATTATGTTCTTGTTTACTTCTGTCGTTTTCATACCCTTAAAATTTATCTGTTATTACCCTGTTCTTTCTTTTCTATCCATTTATCCCGCCTGTGGCGGCACTCTGCCAGCGTTTTAGCCACTGTGGAAAACAGTTCCCCGTCCGTGTGGCGGTAGTCGTACTGGTAAAATATCCGTCCCTTGAATGCGACCGGACGGTATTTTACAAACTTTTCCTCTCCCGGTGCTTGGGTGATGCTCACCCCGTTTCTGTTCAATGATTGCATGATATTATGTTTTTTATTCATCATATACTCAATAGGGAAAGTAACAGCAGGAAAAGCAGAGCCACGCACAACGCATAAAACGCCGAGAGGCAGACCCGGAGCAGGAAACAGGTGGCACGAAATACAAGATATGCCGTTACCGGCGTGATTGCTCCGGCTGTACAGGCGAGCCGCCACACAAGGCAGAACAATAACACCCGCAGGATGATTTTATAAATACTTTTCCGTTTCATCGTTTCTCTGTTTATTCGGGCAGGGCTTTTAACCCCGCCCAAATGGTCGTTTAAGCCGCCCGGAATACAAACCCGTCATCAAACCAGTAGTCGCACATGAACAAATCACGGGCAAACTGTTTGTAGTCGAAATAGGTTTTTGCGAACTCCGGCAGGTCGTAACATTCTTCCACGATTTGGTAGGCGAAATCCTCTTCATCGTCATATTGTCCCTGATATTCGTCCTGAAAGTCCCGTACAAGGTCGTCCGCATCTTCCTCGCTCAAATCATGGCTTTTGTAGTTGCACCACACGAAAAAGGCTTCCTGTTCGGTGTCGCCCAACTTTTCCACCGCATCCCGCAAGGTGAAGAAGTTCTCGGAAATCCAGCTTTCGCCGATTAGGTTTTCCGGTACGTTCTCCCAGTCCTGAAACATATACTCCGCATCTTCCTCGTCCTTGTGAAGCTCCCGGCAGGCTTCGTAAAAATCTTCCTTGTCCGAATAGTCCGACAGGTCAAGCCATGCCCCGAACAATGAACCGTTATTGTACTTGCCATAAGTGCCTACATAAACTCTTGCTTCCGATAATGTTGCTGCTTCCATATCCTGTAATTTTTAAGTTTTTAATTTTATGCGGATTTGAGAGGTGAGGGAGTTGAAGTTTCACTGAACTTTTTTCCTGTTTCCCGTAAATCCGACTTTTTTTTTATGCGTCTTCCGGTCGGGTCGGTCGTTTTCGTTTCACATAGGCTTAAAAGGGCAGTGTTTAGAGTTTGCAGGGTTTTGTGGAAAAAATACCTCGCAACGAATGCCGCAGGGAAGATTTTTTCGCCAAACCTGAAAAGGCTTGACCTTGCAAACCCGTGAAGAACACGTAACTACTTTTGCCTATTGAAATGATAAAAACGACCTCCCGGCTGGAGGACTGCTTAATGAGGAAGATTTACAGGTTGGGAAACAGGGGGAAAGTTCTTGTTCTCCATTCAGTCCATTAGGGAATTGCCTATGCGGGCGGGAAAAACAAGTGTGTCGGGAGTTCACCTTCCGATACTCTTGTGCGGGTTTGTAGCTAACACTTGAAAAGGGACCCGGGTAGCATTTGAAACGTGTACCACC
>NZ_QTLN01000024.1:0-905 GCF_003602735.1 Bacteroides sp. AF39-16AC
TGTAGCTAGCGTTCATCCTGAGCCAGGATCAAACTCTTCATTGTAAAAGTATCGTGACTGCGCAAATTAAAAAAAATTAAAGTGCGGCAGCTTAATTATCTGTCCAGGACGCTCGAATTCAAAAGTTTATCTTTACCTATCTATATAAAATAAGTATTGACGGTTCTTTTGTTTTACCCAGGTACGACGCACCTTAATCATTAGTTTCCAATTATTAATTTGCGAAGCACCTGCTCTTGTACTACTTGTATTGTTTATGTAAATCTGTTCAAAGATCGCTCGTTTCACGATTGCTGTTCTTTTCAGAAAGCGGATGCAAAGGTAAGAACTTTAAAGCATATCTTCCAAATATTTTCGGAAGTTTTTTTTCATTTTTCTTTTTTCTCTTTCCTCGTCGTCTCTCTTGTCGAAAGGGAGGCAAAAAGAAAAAGGAAGAAAAACCCGGTCACCGTTTCTTGAAAGAAGAATGTCAACTCGCGCTGCTTTCGTTTTCAAAAGCGGGTGCAAAGGTAAGAACTTTAAAGCATAACTTCCAAATGTTTCCGGAAGTTTTTTTCATTTTTCTTTTCCAAGACCGAAGTTCCGAAAGAAACCTATGGCAAAGAAGAGAAAAAATGGAAGCTTACCGCTCCGTTTTACTGTCAGAATGTCAAAACATCGCCGCCTTCGTTCCCGAAAGCGGATGCAAAAGTAGGGCTTTTACGGACATCTGCAAAATATATACAAGCTTTTTTTGAGGGTTTACGTGAACTTTTTCATAACTAGCTGATTGATAGATATGTTTTAAAGCATATTTTTTAAAGGGAAAGAAAGGCAGGAAGGAAGGGGACACATTATATATATACGCGCGCGCATCGGAATATACTAAGTTCACCCCTTGACATAGACCACTGAACGGCCGGCAC